>DATHKA010000054.1:0-9832 GCA_035489615.1 Chryseolinea sp. | reverse complement strand
CGGCCGTTAACGCGGCGAATGACAATCCCTTCAAACCAGAGGGTAGCAGGTTCAGCAGCGAGGGATAGGCCTTGTTAACGTCGACAATGCCCTTCGAATCGAGCATCTCTTGCTGAAACATTCCTTGGCCGTGCAGTACGTACGCCGCGATGCCTGGGATCACGACAATAACGGGCATTAAAATCTTCAGAAAGGCCGCGAACAGTATCCCGTTCCGGGCGGTCTTCAAGTCGGCGCCCAGTGCGCGTTGCGTGATGTACTGGTTGCAACCCCAGTAGTTCAGGTTCGTAATCCACATTCCGCCTATGAGCACCGTTAGTCCCGGAAGGTCCATGTAGTTCTCATTATCCTTCATGAAAATCATGTGGAAGTGATCATCGGCATCTTTGGTGAGCAATTTGAATCCGGCAAGCATACCTTCCTGGCCGGCGCGTTCAGCGACGAGGTTCAGTGCTATGTAGGTTGCCACAAGGCCACCCAGTACAAGGAAAAATACCTGGATTACGTCGGTATAGCCGATTACCTTCATACCGCCCAGAGTAATGACGATCGAAAAAGCAGCCAGCAGGAAAATACAGAGAAAAATATTGAGTCCCGAAATGCCACTGATGGCAAGAGCTCCCAGATAAAGAATGGACATCAGGTTCACGACGATGTACAACAGTAGCCAGAAGACCGCCATGATCATCGCCACGGTGCCGTTATACCTTTCGTTGAGGAATTGTGGCATCGTGTAAATCTTGTTCTTCAAATACACGGGGATGAAAAATATAGCCACGATAACAAGCGTGACCGCCGCCATCCATTCATATGTTGAAATAGCCAGGCCCATCTTGAAGCCGGAACCGGACATTCCAATGAACTGCTCGGCCGAAATGTTCGACGCGATCAGCGAAGCACCAATGGCCCACCAGGTGAGCGAACCTTCGGCGAGGAAGAAGTCTTTAGAGTCGGTGACGGCCTTCTTTTTGCGATTGTAGATCCAGTATCCATAAAAGGCGACTACAAAGAAATAGATCAGGAAGACGATGTAGTCTGAGGTTTGTAACTGCTGCATTACGGGAATAGGTTAATAGGGCACGGGGGCTGAATAGGTTTAAGTGCAGCGGTAGATACAAGTAAGATCCTCCTCATTCGATGCTGCACACGTTTTAACTTGGCTAAAATCACGTTCTTTTCGAGAAGAACAAAAGAATCTGCATGATTTTTTGGTGAGCGGATCTAAAGTGCGAGATGCCAGGAATTTATCTGTGTGGGAGAAATAGGGATTTTTCTGGCGACAAGCCAGTCTGAAGACTGCAGGGATGCATCTCCGGATTACGTCTGGCACAAGTCTCCCGGGACATGATTCTGCCGCTTATTTTGCATGGGAAGACTTGCGCCAACTGTCAGGGAAGACTTGGCCAACTGTCGAGGCCACTCCCGCTACTTACTTTGATAGCGTTAAGGCAACCACCGATTTGGCCGGCAGGGTCACGATCAGGCCGGTTTTGGATTTTTTGGCACCATCAAAGGTCTGCGGCTTTACCTGCTGGGGCCTGTCAAAGGTATTGTGATCCGTAAATTTAGGCGCAGTAATCACCTGACCGCTCACTTTGAGCGCCTGCGCTTCTGCGAGGTCGAGCACAACCTCCTGGTTATTCGCAGGATCAATGTTCACCAGGGTGAGTGTGATCGTACCATTCTTGTCGATGGAAGCCGAGCCGTTAATTGCCGGTAGTTTCTCATTGCCCTGCACATAATCCTTCGTTTGAATTGACAGGGGAATCAAGGTAGCGTCCTGGTGTGCCTTGAACAGATCAAACACATAGTACGTGGGTGTCAGTAGCATCTTTTCCTCGTCCGTTAGAATGAGCGCTTGTAACACGTTGATAGTTTGTGCCAGGTTGGCCATCTTTACGCGATCACAGTGATTGTTAAAGATGTTCAACTGCGAGGCCGCAATGAGCGCGTCCCGGAGGCTGTTTTGCTGAAACAGAAAACCGGGATTGGTTCCGGGTTCAACGTCTGTCCAGATTCCCCATTCATCTACCACCAGCGCCACGCGCTTGCCAGGATCGTATCGATCCATAACGGTGCTGTGCTTTGCAACGAGTTCTTCCATGTGAAGGCAGCTCTTCAACGCTGAGAAATATTCCGACTCTCCGAAATTGGTCGCCGAACCTTTGCTTTCCCACGTCTTGGGAATGGTATAGTAGTGTAAAGAGATCCCCCACATCATGTTCAGGGGGACTTTGCGCATAAGAGTTTCCGTCCAGTTGTAGTCGGAGGAGTTCGCGCCTCCTGCAATTTTCATGAGGCGTGTATCGCCATAGTTGCGCGCATATGTCGCGTAACGTTTGTATTGATCCGCGTAGAAGTCGGCAGTCATGTTTCCGCCACAGCCCCAATTCTCGTTGCCCACTCCCCAATACTTTACTTTGAAAGGCCCGGGGTGGCCGTTCTTCTTGCGAAGGTCTGCCATGGGGCTTACACCATCGAAATTGAGATACTCTACCCACTTCGACATTTCTTCAACGGACCCACTACCCAAATTACCGCAGATATAAGGCTCGGTCCCCAACAGTTCGCACAGGTCCAAAAACTCATGCGTACCGAAACTGTTATCCTCCACAACCCCTCCCCAGTGTGTGTTGATCATCCGGGGCCGCTGGCCTCGGTCGCCGATGCCGTCGCTCCAATGATACTCATCCGCAAAACAGCCACCAGGCCAACGCAGGTTGGGTATATTAATTTTCTTGAGCGCATCAACGATATCGGTGCGAATTCGTCGCGTATTAGGAATCGCGGAATTCTCTTCAACAAAATATCCGCCATAGATGCATCTTCCCAAATGTTCTGAGAAGTGTCCATAAATGTGCTTGCTAATGGTATACTTCGCCAGCGAAGGAGAAACGATAATACGGTTCGACGGTTGTGCGAGTACGGCGGTGATACACAAATAGAGTGCGGCAGAAAGTAAGGAGCGTGCTTTCATGAAGTTGAGCGTAGAATAATGAGTTAATTAATAGATGACAACTAGGGAGAAAAATCTGGTTAGCAAAGGTGCGGAGGAAGCAATGTATTTTAACCGCAAAGCCGCAATGATGCAAAGTTCCGCAGAGATTTCTTTATCAGTGCTCATAATAAAGTGAGTAGCCAGGTTATCGCTGTACAATGAAATGATGTCTAAAAAAACTTTGCGGAAATTTGCATCATAGCGTCTTTGCGGTAAAAGCCTTTGCTCTCTTTGCTTCCTTCGCTGCTACACATCGCAGATATTTACTCCCTGACGAAGTGAGGCGATTTTGTCGGGACGTGCAGGAATGAATTCCTGCGCCACGAAACCTTTGTATCCGGTCTCCACAATCGCATTCATAATAGCCGGATAGTGAAGCTCCTGCGTTTCGTCTATTTCATGGCGGCCGGGTACTCCTCCAGTGTGGTAGTGCGCAATGTATTTTTGGTATTGCTTGATCGTAGCAATGACGTCGCCTTCCATGATCTGCATATGGTAAATGTCATATAGCAGTTTAAAGCGATCCGATCCCACTTTGTCACACAAAGCTGCTCCCCAAGCCGTGTGATCGCACATATAATCTTTGTGATTAACTTTGCTGTTCAACAACTCCATCACCACGGTAACCTTATGTTTTTCAGCGATCGGCATCAAACGCTTGAGCCCGATAGCACAGTTCTCCATGCCTTTTTCGTCATCCATGCCCTTGCGATTACCGGAGAAACAAATGATCTGCGTTAGCCCCGCGGCGGCCGCTTTCGGAATGACCTCGGTATAACTCCTGACGAGTTCATCGTGGAGAGACAATTCATTGAAACCGTCAACGATGCCCTTACCAGCGCCATTTGGGAGCGCTGACGTAAGACCATATTTTTTAAGTGTAGGCCATTCCTCAGGACCGGTGAGTTCTATCGACGCGATGCCGATATCTTTTGCCGATTTGCACAGATCATCAAGCGAAATGTCTGAGTAGCACCAACGGCAAACCGAGTGGTTAACTTTCCCCTTCAGCGTCGGCGCAAGGGATGATTCAGCCGCAGCGATACGATTCGACAGCGACGTTCCCAGCACAACTGCCGTGGTGCTTCCTGCGATTTTTTTGAGCGCACTCCGACGGGATGCAGTACCGTTTGTGTTTTTCATCGTTGAAAGTATTGTTTTTAGGTTCGTTATTTTTTTGCCTGGCTACGCATCCCATCGGGCATCTTGCTGAAGGCATGTGCAGCCCGGCTGCTCATCCTGAACACAAACATTAAACGTCACAGATGTTCACGCCCTGACGAAGTGAGGCAATTTTGTCTGGTCGTGCGGGAATAAATTCCTGCGCTACAAAACCTTTGTATCCGGTCTCCACAATCGCATTCATGATAGCCGGATAGTGAAGCTCCTGCGTTTCGTCTATTTCATGACGGCCGGGCACGCCACCGGTGTGATAATGAGCGATGTATTTTTGGTACTCCTTGATCGTGGCAATGACGTCGCCCTCCATGATCTGCATATGGTAAATGTCATACAACAGTTTAAAACGATCCGATCCCACCTTGTCGCACAAGGCTACTCCCCACGGAGTATGGTCGCACATGTAATCTTTGTGATCTACCTTGCTGTTCAACAATTCCATTACCATCGTAACTTTGTATTTCTCGGCAATAGGCATCAGGCGCTTCAAGCCGATCGCACAGTTCTCAAGACCCTTCTCGTCGGCCATTCCCTTCCGGTTACCAGAGAAGCATATAATCTGTGTAAGTCCGGCCGCTGCGGCTTTGGGAATAACTTCCGAATAGCTCTTCACCAATTCGTCGTGCAATGACAATTCGTTGAATCCGTCAACGATACCCTTACCCGCACCCCAAGGCAGCGCCGATGTGAGTCCATACTTCTGCAGGGTGGGCCATTCCTCGGGGCCAGTAAGCTCTATCGATGCGATACCGATGTCTTTCGCCGACTTGCAGAGGTCATCAAGCGAAATATCGCGATAGCACCAACGGCATACAGAATGGTTAACTTTCCCTTTCAGCGCGGGCGCAAGGGATGATTCAGCCGCAGCGATGCGATTCGACAGCGACGTTCCCAGCACAATTGCCGTGGTGGTTCCTGCGATTTTTTTGAGCGCACTCCGACGGGATGCACTACCGCTTGTGTTTTTCATATCGTTGGAAGTATTGTTTTAGATCCGTTATTTTTTTTCCTGGTTACCCACATCATCTGGTACCTCGCTGAAGGCAAACACAGAAGGCCGGTCATTATTCCGCGACACAACGAGGCGTATCGCGCCGTTTTTAAAACGCAGCAACGCCATATCGCGAATATCGCCTGTTAAGTATACATTAGAAAGGACCCCATCATTTAGTTTCATAGAACCATTGGCATACCGCAGCACTGTACCCATCGAAGCATCACTTCGCCCAAGTTGCGGTTTAAAACCATAGAAATTGCCCGCCGACAGAATGGCGTTTTCTTCTACTTCCGGTGGCAGCGCGGCAAAGCCCTGTGTGCACGAGAGCTGCGCCAGCGGTGGCAGCTTGTGCACTCGAAATGATTTCCCATCCACATTTTCAACCCAGGAGGATTCAAAAGTATAGGCCTCGAACTTATAGCTCTTTTCGAGCTGTTCCTGACTGAGTATATCGTCGATTGTGGCAGTCGCATATTCCTTGTACCGGGTGAACTTCTTCCGCAACGGTGCCAGTTGATCAAGTAGTTCGTCGCGGGTTGCGAGCGGATAGTTCTTATCCATAATCCGGTAACAGAGAATCGGATCGATCACATTGTCCTGATTGAAATCACCGGCGAAAAGCTGGACCGGCTTGTCCGCCGATGCTTTGAACTGCATATTCAGTCCCGCGTTGCCTAACAGGAAGTCCGTGTCGCCATCGTCGTCGACGTCGTCCGCCTTGATGTTTGTCCACCAACCGTGGGTCTTCTCAAATTCCGGCCCCGCGTACGCAACGAGTTTGCCTTTTTCATTGATGAACACGCGTATGGGCATCCACTCCCCTGCGATAATCAAGTCTGGCCACGAGTCCTGGTTCACGTCGGTCCAGGTGGCGGCCGTAACCATTCCCATCGAGCCGAGATTTGCATTAACGCGGTCGGTGACATCGATGAATGAGAGATTTCCCGTCTGAGAGTTGTTCTGTAAAATGGTACTCCTGGGAATGAGTCCATAACTTCCCGGCGTGTGGCGCCCGCCCACGAATAGGTCAAGGTCGCCATCCTTGTCGAAATCAGCGGCAGTTACAACGCCGCCACTAGCGGTCTCCCTGGGCAACGCGGCATTCGCTTTCGAAAATATTCCATCACCACTATTCACATACATTCGATCCTGGTATAACGCCGAACCGGGTGGATGTTCGTCTCCCCCGCTGATCACAAACAGATCGCTGTCTCCGTCTCCGTCAGCGTCAAAAAAAAGTGCGTCAATATCTTCTGCCGCCGCGTCGTCACGCCACGGTTGGGCTGGAGCTTCATAAAATGTTCCATCGTCATGACCCAAGTACAGCGTACCGGACTGTCCGGCGGCACCGCCGAAGAAGACGTCGTCGTTCCCATCCGCATTCACATCGGCCGCGGCAAACTTTCCACCCAGCCTCGAGAGCTGGTAGAACAACAGACGATGTGACTTGAAGTCCACATAGGCATTTTCAGTGTGCTTGAAATGAATGCCGGAATCGTCCGTTACATCCCGCAGAAGGGAGGGAACGGGGCTTGCCCCACCTTGCGCGTCGGATAGCAAATCCGCGGTCCGGGGTGCAGATCCGTCAAGGGTTATCTGAGAAGGGGATTCTGGCGGTCCGGGTAATGCAGAAGTTTGATCAATCACCAGCGTTTGCCCGGCCTTTGCATGGGCCACAACGGATATGGTACCATCGGGCCACGTAACTTCTACTTCCGTCGCTTCCTCCGCTGCGCCCAGCCCTACCGTGAGCACAGGATCTACGCTCGATGCGTAGCCGCGCGTCGTAAATGCTTCGCGGTATTGCGTAGTCGAATCGGTACGCACCACAACGCGCGATCCTGTGCCCTGCGTATTGGGCTTGCGCCCCTGCAGGCGAATGCGGATAAAGTGATTGGATTTCTTCTGCTCCGCCCGATTCTTCAGCATCGTGGGCGAATCATTCAGGTTATTGGTCACGATGTCATAGTCACCATCGTTGTCAAGGTCGGCATAAACCGCCCCGTTGCTCACGGCCTGCCGGGTGAGTCCCCATTGACCGGATACATTTTCGAAGGTCAGCCCGTCGATGTTCCGAAACGCATAATTGGTAAGCCTGGTTTGTGGAAGCTGTTGAACGATGGCCAGATAATCCACGGGTTTATTAGCCTGGCGCGCCTCCTGATATACGCCACTGGTGTACTTCATGAAGTCAAGGTTCGTGAAATCGCGTAAGTAGCCGTTGGTTACAAACAGGTCCGACAACCCGTCGTTGTCCAGGTCAACCAGAAATGGTGACCAGCTCCAGTCGGTATTACTTACGCCAGACAATTGCGCCACCTCGCTAAACCGTGGAAGGCTATCTGTGCCAAAGCCACGATTAAGTTGCAGCGTGTTGCGCATATACTGTTGATGGTACCCGCTGTCAACAGCCAATTGATATCGGTCATACTCGTCGGGCCCTTTCAGGAGCTTTTGTCGCCGGTTGTCTTCAGGCAACATGTCCAGCACGATGACGTCCTGCATGCCATCGTTGTTGATGTCGGCGATATCCGAACCCATACCAAACTTGGACAAGTGACCAAACAGCTTGTGCGAAACCTCCCTGAAAGTTCCATCCCTGTTGTTCAGGTAACAAAAGTCCTGCTCTTCGTAGTCGTTCGTGATGTAGATATCGGTCCAGCCATCGTGATTGAGGTCACTCAGGGATGCGCTAAGGCTGAAATTGAGACCACCACCGTGCAAACCGGATTGGTCACTCACATCCGTAAAGTGTACATCAGTAGTAGCCTTACCGTTGGCATCGAACTTTGTGTCGTTGCGGAACAGTTTGTTGCCAAAATAAGGATGACGAAGATTCCGAAGACGGTTCGTATTGAAGAACGCTGCGTAGAACATGTTGGCATGATTCAGCAGCAGCATATCCAGATCGCTGTCGTGATCCACATCAAAAAAGTACGCCTGCGTGGAGAAGGTGCCCACGGCATCGAGCCCATAGGCGCTTGCACGCTCGATGAACTTCGGAACCCCGCCGGCTTTACATCCCTGGTTAATAAAAAGTTCATTCGCCCTGGGCTGGTAGTTGCGTATTACGGGCAGATTGTAACCCTCGCCGGGTGCGTTGCCCGAATAACAGACATAGATGTCCAGCCAGCCATCCCCATTAACGTCCATCATCGTCACACCGGTCTTCCATCCCTCCTTACCCGAGGTACCCGAGAAACCTGTAATGTCCTCGAACTTCCAATCTCCCTTATTTGTGTACAGTTTGCTGGGTGCTGAATTGCCAGAAAAATAGAGATCTACGAGGCCATCGTTGTTGATGTCGCCAGCGGCAACCCCCGCGCCATTGTACGTATACTCATACGTCATGATATTGGTTTGCTGCGTCTCCACGATGTCATTCCGGAAAGCTATGCCAACTTGTGCCGCGTCAACTTCTTCGAACTGCCGCGTATCCTGCGCGCACGATACCCATAGGGAACTTGCTAATAACACTAACCACCCGCGTCCCATCATGGCTTCGATTTACCTTTCTCTTTTGCACCCGACGCCATCTGTTTTAAACTGATGAGTCTTGACTTACCCTGATGGTTATACACGGTCATCTGTGATGCCTCTCGGGGTATCGGCACGCTTCGCGACGACTGTGAAAGATATCCGGATCCATAATAAAACTCCACCCGTTGTTTCGTCCCATCGCCATACTCCACGAGTGCCCACTCGTCCGTTACTTCGGGATCAAAGTATACGGCATCCCCTTCGTCGCGGCGCACAAAGGCTTTCAGACTATCCTGATTTTGTGACGCGATAATTAATTCCCGGTCATCTACGGTTCGTATGCGAATCAGTGCTTTGGCATCACCGCCCACCTCGAAACGGCTGGCACATGCGTTCATGAAAGTAAATCCTCCTTTTCCATCGCCCAGCAGAACGCCTCCATTGAACGCGTCGAAACGTCCTGAAAAGACCTCATTGCCATAGTCGTTTCCTATGAGTAACACATCAGGCTGATTATCGTGGTTTACATCCTGGACAACCATTCCATTCAGGGGTGCTACCTGAACTCCGGACGGTAGTGCGCGTAGCTCAAACGTTGTGTTCCCTTTGTTCTCGATATAAGCGCTCTGCGAAAAGTTAGCCTCCAACACCAACATTCCTGACTGATCGTGTGGCTTGAGCAGGGATGCCATGGTGGCCTTGCCATACTTCTTATAACTGCTGAATTGTTTTCTGAACTTCGGACTCTGACCATTGAGTTCGTCCCAGAAGTGCACGGGGTACTCTTCCTTGGTTCCGGCTTCCGATAAAAAATAGCAGCTGAGGATAGCATCTATACTGCCATTCGTGTCGAAGTCCTTTGCGTACACACGAAGGGGCGTCTCGTTATTAAAGTGGTAGTAATTGTTAGTGCCGAGGTTACCGGCAAGGTAGTCGGTGTCGCCATCGCCATCAAAGTCTGCCGCTGCCAGGCTGTTCCACCAACCTGTATATTTCTCGAGGCCCGTAGTGCGTGAAAGGCGAAGCGATTTTCCGTCGTTCACAAAGGCCGTAACGGGCATGAACTCACCCACTACCAAAAGGTCGATAAGACTGTCATTGTTTAGATCGGTCCACAAGGCATCGGTAATCATTCCGGCCTGTCTGAGCTCGGGGGCGTACGGGATTGTAACGTCTGT
>DATHKA010000053.1:0-2724 GCA_035489615.1 Chryseolinea sp. | reverse complement strand
TGGTCTGTGGAGAAGGAAAAACTGATGCCGGTCTTTCACAAAGGTGTCAGGCTCGATCAAGCCTATCGGATAGACCTTCTCGTTGAACAAAAAGTAGTCATTGAACTCAAGACCGTGGAAGAGCTGCGCCGAGTTCACTTCGAGCAAGTTCTAACCCATCTGCGACTTGGTAATTTTAGCACCGGACTTCTTATAAATTTTCACGCCGCACAACTAAAAGACGGCCTTAAGCGTATCGCCAATTCGCGTGTGCGCTAATCTCTTCGACTCCATTCAACACAAGACAGAAAGTTTGAGGCTTAGGCGTACGCGACAAAATATTCAACGCATCGAAGTGCACTGCAGAAGCGAACTCGACGCGTAGCGTCGAAGCATTGTCCGTCGTGTCGCACGCTCCTATGCCTCCGCCTTTAAACATCCTACAAAGCACAGCCTTCCTAAAACTATCTTACGAGAACAAAAACGAAAATTGTAGATGAACCCCCTAGAACTCAAAAGCTCCTTAGACTCTGTGTGTGAATGGATTTCACAACCTTTCAAGTTTCGGTGCCAGTACCTATGCCATCCCTTCAAAGCACGCATCACCCTTCCCAGGCGCGTAGCGTCGAAGCATTGTCCGTCGTGTCGCACGCTCCTGTGACTCCGCCTTTAAACATCCTACAAAGCACGACCCTTTCCTAAACTATCTTCAGAGAACAAAACCGAAAATTGCAGATGACCCCCCTAGAACTCAAAAGCTCCTTAGACTCCGTGTGTGATGGATTTCAGAACCTTTCAAGTTTCGGTGCCAGTACCTATGCCATCCCTTCAAGCACGTATCACCCTTCCCAGACGCGTAGCGTCGAAACATTGTCCGTCGTGTCGCACGCTCCCATGCCTCCGCCTTTAAACATCCTACAAAGCGCCACCCTTCCCTAAAACTATCGTAAGAGAACAAAAAACGAAAATTGTACATGAACCCCCTAGAACTCAAAAGCTCCGTAGACTCTGTGTGTGATGGATTTCTTCCCCGCGGGCCGTACACCCTTTCAATATCAACACCTATCCTGCACACTAATACCCCGCGCCTCCCGCATCGGGGCTGCGCGAGTCCACACCACCCATGATGAACCCTGACTTCCGATCGATGTAGATACCCATAGCAGCGCCCTGATACCACGACGTTTCGCTCAACACATGCCCACGACGCGTCAAATCTTCTTGTGTATTCTTGTTGATGGTAAGCGATTCATAGTACAGCCGATCCGGCAGCCATTGGTGGTGAAAGCGCGGTGCCTCAACGGCCTCTGCAATGTTCATGTCATGGTCCACCACATTGAGAATTACCTGCAGCACAGTATTGATGATGGTGCGCCCGCCAGGCGTCCCGATGATCATTAGTGGCTTTCCATCTTTCACGAGTATAGTAGGCGTCATGCTGGATAGCATGCGCTTTCCCGGTTGGATCAGATTTGGTTTCGTGCCGATTTGTCCGTCGTTCTTTGTGACACCGGGCATCGGGTTGAAATCACCCATTTCATCATTCAGAAAGAATCCGAGGCCATCGGCAATGACCTGGGAGCCATAGCTGTTCTCAAGCGTGTACGTGAGTGCTACGGCATTCCCTTCTCCGTCCACCACTGAGAAGTGAGTCGTGCTACTGCCGCCATCATAGATTTGCCCAAATCGTGAAGAATCGCTCACCGAAGCCTTGTCGAGGATAATGCTCTGCTTCACTCGTGCGGCATATGCTTTCGAAGTGAGTCGGGCGACGGGCAGTTCGGGATTAAAGTCGGGATCTCCCATGTACTCGGCGCGATCGGCAAACGCGCGCTTCATGACTTCTTTCAATACATGAATGTAGTCCGCCGACCCATAGCCCAGCTGTTGCAGATCGTATCCTTCGAGGATGTTGAGCATTTCGACCAGGGCAACGCCTCCGGAACTTGGCGGAGGCATGGAATAGATCGTGTGTCCCCGATAGCTGCCCTCAATGGGTTTGCGTTCGATAGCCTGATACTCGGCAAGGTCCTTTTCCGTGATCAGCCCTTTATGCGCGGACATAAACTGAGCGAGACGTCTGGCAGTTTCTCCCTTGTAGAATCCATCGTGTCCCTTGTCGCGAATCCGTTTCAGCGTAGCGGCAAGATCGGGCTGCTTCCACCGTTCCCCTGGCTCAATGAGGAGGGAATCGTTCTTGTACATAATGCGTGACGTAGAAGCAATTTTGGTCCACGTCTTTTTCCGCCACTCTGAATCCTCCATCAGTGCATGGGTAAAGGCAAAGCCCTTCGACGCCAGGTTAACGGCAGGGTTGACGAGCTTCTTCCAGGGCAGTTTGCCATAACGCTGGTGAGCGAGAAACAGGCCGGCTACCGTGCCGGGAGTTCCGACGGAAAGTAGGCCACGGTGATTGAGGTTCTCGATCAGGTTGCCATTTGCGTCGAGAAACATATTCTCGGTTGAGGCCAGTGGAGCCTTCTCCCGAAAGTCGAATGATGTAGCCTTACCGTTTTTGTCGACGTACACGATAAACCCCCCGCCGCCGATGTTCCCTGCCGATGGCCAGGTTACCGCCATGGCAAACGCGGTGGCCACGGCTGCGTCAATCGCGTTTCCTCCTTGCTTAAGGATGTCGCGTCCGATTTCCGAGGCGATGGCCGACGACGACACGACCATTCCGTGCCGTGCATAGATAGGTTCGCGACCTGGCGGAGGCGTCATGGAAAAGAGAAAAATGCCAGT
>DATHKA010000052.1:0-25329 GCA_035489615.1 Chryseolinea sp. | reverse complement strand
CTCCTCCCAAAAGCAGGAAGGCGATAATCACGACCGTTTCAGAACCTACGGCAAATACCTGCGGTGCGAGTGCCGATATCTCCCGAAAGTTCAGGGTTCCCAGGCTTTGAAAAAGCATAAACAATCCAATGGCTAGCGCAGTATCTCCCACGCGGGTCAGAATAAAGGCCTTGCGTGCCGCGTATCCGTTTTTCTCCTCCTGGTACCAGAAGCCGATCAACAGATAGCTACAAAGACCGACGCCCTCCCATCCGAAATACATCACCACCAGATTGCCAGCCAACACCAGCGTGAGCATGGACCCCACAAACAGGTTCATGAAAATGAAGAATCGACTGTATCCTGCGTCCTCGCGCATAAACTCCGACGAATAGATGTGGATCAGAAATCCCACGAATGTGATGACGAAAATAAATGCCAGTGACAACGCGTCTAGCGTCAGGGTTATGTCAAGGTTAAGCCCTCCCACTTCCATCCAGTCCCAAAGGGTTTGCTGGAAATACGGGATACCCGAAGAAAGGAAATCCATTCCTACAACAATAGTGGTCACGGCAGCGAGCCCGATGCTTCCGGCACCAATCAAAGGGACCTGTTTGCGCGATAGCATAGGGCCGACGAGGATCAGTAACAAAGCGCCGATATAGGGCAACACAGGTATAAGCCAAAGTAATTCCATGTCTGATCTGATTTATTGTACAATTGCCGCGCTGTGCCATGCCGTTGCACAGCGGCTCGCAACGTCCTTATCCTCTCATTTTATTAGCCGCATCACTGTCGAGCGTCTTCAGTTGATGGTAGATCTGCAGGATCAACGCCAGGCCAACGGAAACTTCCGCGGCGGCCATGGTCAGAATAAATATGAACATGACCTGTCCATCCGCCTGCATCCAACGCGCTCCGGCCGTAATGAAGGCCAGCCCTGCGGCATTCAACATGATCTCCACGGAGATCAGCATGAATATGATATTGCGCCTGATCAGTACGCTTATGAGCCCCAGCATGAACAATATGCCAGCGAGGATCAATCCTGCTTCAACGGGTATGGCTGTCATTTCTCTTGTACTTCTAAGAACCGATGAACTACTTTCTTCTTTTGTCTTCCAAGGTGATACGCACCCACGATGCCGGACATCAACAGGATACCGCTAAGTTCCACGCCAATGATGTATGGTCCATACAGGCTCAATCCAACGGCCTTAGCGTCCAGGGCAGGTTGGGCTATGGTGCCTGTGTCGGTAATCGAAATGATGTATACCAGTTCTGCCAAAAGGATGATCGAAAGCACGGCTGGACCGATTAACAGATTTCGCGTGAGCCATTCCCGTTCCTGGTCAACTGATTCCTGTTTCAGATTCAGCATCATGATCACAAAGATGATCAGCACCACAATCGCACCTGCATACACAATTACTTCGAGTGCGGCCATAAACGGCGCACCCAGCACATGAAATACAATAGCGATGGCCAGAAACGAAACGACGAGATACAGCAGCGCATGGATCATATTGTATCGCGTAATCACCATGATCGTCGCCAGCACTGCTACAGAACCCGCTATTATGAAAGTTACCATGACTGTCTGAATGAAGTTTTCTTTCTACAATTAAACATTGTTGCGGCAACGCATGCGTTGCCGCTGTGGTGGCCATTAAGGCATCAGGCTTTTAACATCCACGGGCGCTGACTCATTTATGGCTTCTCCTTTCGCTTTGTCCTTGATCGCCAGGCCCGCCACCTTGTAATAATTATATCCCGGATACTTGCCTGGTCCGTCGATGAGCAATTCATGCTTCTCGTAAACGAGATTTTGCCGGTTGTATTCGGCCATCTCAAAGTCCGGGATCAATTGAATCGCCATTGTCGGACAGGCTTCTTCACAGAATCCACAAAAAATACAACGGGAGAAATTGATCCGGAAGAAGCTGGGATAACGCCTGCCGTGCTCGTCTTCGGTGGCCTGAAGTGAAATGCAATCAACCGGACACGCTGCGGCGCACAGGTAACAACCCACACAACGCTCACCCATGTCGGGATCGCGGGTGAGTACAATGCGTCCACGCCAACGCGGAGGAAGCTTTGCCTTTTCTTCCGGGTACTGAATGGTTTCGCGTTTATGGAACATGTGAAGAAAAGTGATCCACATGCTTCTGACAATGCTGAACATAGTGATTTGGCGTTAAGATTTCATGTACAAAATTATGCCTGCTGTTATCAACAGATTCACAAGCGTTAAAGGGAACAGAACCTTCCATCCATACTCCATGAGCTGGTCGTACCGGGGTCGCGGCAAGGATGCCCTGAGGAGAATGAAGAACATGATGAAAGCGAACATCTTGATAAGGAACCATACGATCGGAGGCAAAAATGCCGGCCCCATCCATCCGCCGAAATACAGGCAGGTAATGACGGAAGATATTAGCATCACCCCGAGGTACTCGCCTACGAAAAACAATCCGAACTTCATTCCGGAATACTCTGAGTGAAAGCCGGCGATCAATTCGCTTTCCGCTTCCGGGATGTCGAACGGCAGTCGATGTGTTTCAGCAATTCCCGCGATCAGAAATATCACGAATCCAACAAACTGTGGTATGATGAACCACAGACCGCGTTGTGCCTCTACGATTGTCTGCAGGCTGAACGAACCGGCCTGAAGTACGACGCCCATCAGGGCCAATCCCATAAACACTTCATATGAGATCATCTGCGCTGCACCGCGCATCGCCCCCAACAACGCGTACTTGTTGTTCGATGCCCACCCGCCAAGTATAATGCTGTAGGCGCCCATCGAAGACATGGCCAGAAAAAATAGGATGCCGATGTCGAGGTCCGCAACGATCACGCCAGGCGCAAAGGGTATTACCACAAAACTGAGGAGCACGGTAACCACGACGATTGCCGGCGCTACCACGAACACAAACTTATCGGCAAATGGCGGAATCCAATCCTCTTTGAAGAATAGCTTCAGCGTATCGGCAAGCACCACCAGCAACCCGAACGGGCCCGCCCGGTTAGGTCCGTATCGGTCCTGCCACAAGGCGAGCATTCTGCGCTCGAGCCAGATAAGCCCCGGCGCAACGAGCAGAAGGCCGCCTAAAACGCCCACTACGATCCAGATATGCGGTACCAGATTCATCTTCTATTCAATGTTTATTTTTCGCATTGTTGTTCACGGTCGCCCATTCCGCTGTGCGGTGATCTTTGATGAGCGCCCAGGCGGGGAGGTCCACATACGGAATACCTTCAATTCCCTGGGGCAATGCAGCAACACCCTTTTGCAAGCCCGTGCTGAATTTAAGTGGAAGTGAATACGTGCGGCCGGCAATCTCAAACGAGAGTAACTCACCTTCCCGGATATCCAGCTCAATTCCGGAAGCCTCCGCAATCAGCATGTACGCTTTGGGGATCCGTTCAATTAGTACGGCAGAACGGGCACTCAATTCATCGGAACCATAGATGTGATGAACAGGAAGTATCCATAAGCGACCCGACATCGATGTAAAGGGTTCCGGGATATCCGTAAAGAATTTCTGTGCACCGGTTGAACCATGAATCATCCGCACGCCCGGATCTCCGCCGCGCAACGGTCCGCCTACCTCCTGTTGGTATTTGTTAACGGATTGAACTGAGTTCCATCCCGGCGACCAGAAAAATGGAATCATGCTGGAAGGCGGCTGGCCGCGATATCCCTCCATCGTGTATGATAAACCGGAATCGTGGTCTTCTGGTGGCTTGGGCTCCGAAACCTGAATATTTGCCTGCATGGATGTTCGGCCGCTATACCGGTGTGGTTCGCGCGGTATCCGCTGTCCGGCCACCCGGAAATTGGCCGGCGGAGAAGCCTGGTCAACGCCCGCCAGCATAGGTTCTTCTTCCGATAGCGCTTTGGTGAGCTCCTCAAAATTCTTCCACTTCATCAGCTTGGGGTGGCTCGCGAGGTCACCGATATTGAGAATCGAACGCCAGCTTTCCTGTATATCGTTTCCGGGTTCAAACACCTGGAAAAAGCGCTGAGCGCGCCCCTCATTGTTGACGAGCGTACCATCTGATTCTGCAAACGTTCCGGCAGGGACGAGCAGGCTGGCTTTTTGAACGGTTGCATTCGGAAGGCAATCAAACACGATAACGTTCTTGCAATGCGCCAGGGCCTTATCGGCTACATCCTTTCTGCTGTGCCGATATAAGTCATTTTCCATGATGATGACTGTATCGGCGTGTCCATTAAGAACGGCATCAAACGCCGAATCGAGGCGACGTCCACCCATCAGCGCCAGTCCCATGGAGTTGCATTCCGAAAATGTATAGGCCAACTTGGCGTGGTTATTTTTCTTGTGCAGGGCCCAGGCAATATTCGCTGCTGCCTTCATAACGGACTCATTCACGCAGGACGTTCCCGAAATGATAACGGGCCGGTCGGCGCGCAGCAACGCCACGGCTATACGTTCAACCATGGCCCGCGTTTCATCGTCAAGTCCTGGTACTTCCGGCAGCGTCCCCTCCAACAGGTGAGCGATGGCTTGTCCGAATCGTCCGAGATTATCGGGCGCACCACGATAGAAATCCGTCGCGATGTCATCCAACTTGGTTGCGACGAGCGTAGCGATGTACACCGCGCCCGTTTTGTCCTGGATGATCTCCCGTACCGCGGCGTCATTCCAGGAGGGCACGCCGAGATGGTTGATCGAAGGCAGAAAGGATTGCTTGCCTACCTGGCGCACGGCCAGGGCAAGTCTTGGGGCGGTGTTCGTAAGGTCCTCTCCCAGTACAAGAACCGCGTCGGCATGCTCTACGTCCTTGATCGTTGCTGGCTCAACAGAACCATCCTTCAAGATCCGGATCGCGAGCTCAGCAAGATTGTGCTCTTCGTCGGATACGCCGTGATAGAAATTGTCTTTACCGACGAGTGTCTTCAAGGCAAAGTTCGATTGCAGCGAAGCGCGGGGAGAACCGATGCCTATCACCTTGCTTCCTGCCGCGCACAGCCGCGCTACTTCATCAAGCGCACGCTGTCGGTCCACGTCAGCGCCCGCCATCCGCGCGCGGCGAATGCGGTCCGGAGCCCCTACGTGCTGATGACCAAACCGACCCCGGTCACAGAGGAAGTACCCGTTCACTTCCCCATGATACCGGTTCATGATTACCCGCAGTTCGCCGTATCGCTCACCAGCAATCGTGTTGCAGCCCAGGCTGCAGTGATGGCATATCGACGGCGCCATCGTAAGGTCCCATTTACGGGTATAATGTTCCTTTAGTGTTTTGTCCGTGAATACCCCTGTGGGGCATATCTCCGTCAGATTGCCGCTGAATTCACTCTCCAGCACGCCATCCTCGTGGCGTCCGAAATAGACGTTGTTGCGTGAGGCAAATGCATCCAGGTCAGTTCCTCCGGCATGGTCCTTGTAAAACCGCACACAACGGTAGCACTGGATGCATCGGTTCATTTCGTGATTGACGAAGGGGCCGAGATACTGGTTCTGATAGGTGCGCTTTTTATATTGGAACCTCCGGTAATTGTGTCCCGTCATCACCGTCATGTCCTGCAGATGGCACGATCCGCCTTCGTCGCACACGGCACAATCATGCGGATGATTGGTCATGAGCCATTCAATCACGTGTTCGCGGAATTCTTTTGCCTCAGGATCAGCAATGGAAATCCGTTGCTTATCGGTGATGGGCTCCATGCACGACATGATCAACCTCCCCTTCTTGTCGTCGGCGTCTTTATAGACCTTAATAGCACATTGCCGGCAAGCGCCTACCGATCCCAATGCCGGGTGCCAGCAAAAGTATGGCAGATCAAATCCCAGGGACAAGCAGGTCTCAAGCATATTCTTGCCCGCAGGAACTTCATAAGGTTTGTTGTCGATAAAAATGGTCGCCATGCTAAACGTGTTCTAAGGTTGCTGGAATTGCTTGATACGGACACCGATGATCATGAATATGCTGATCAAAGTCGGCCCGGAAATATTTTAAGGCACTCTGAAGCGGCTCCATGGCTCCCGGCGCGAGCGCACAGAATGTATTGCCCGGACCCAGCTGTCGCACATGCATGTGCAGGAGGTCAATATCCTTCTCCTTTCCACGGCCGTCTTCGATACTCTGGAGAATCTTCTCTACCCAGGGAAGTCCCTCGCGGCACGGCGTACAAAAGCCGCACGATTCCTGCGCAAAGAAATGTTCGAGGTTTTTAACAAAGCCTACTGGACAGGTACGATCGTCGAGCACCACGAGCGTTCCGGTACCGAGACGGCTACCCGCCGCTGCGACACCTGCGTAGTCCATTCGAACATCCATGTGTTCTTCCACGAGGAAATCCGTAGAAGCACCTCCCGGCAAAGCGCCTTTGAAGCGTAGTCCGTCTTGCATTCCGCCCGCGTGCTCCTCGATCAGCTCACGCATCGTGACACCCATGGGCAGTTCCCAGGCGCCTGGGCGTTTAACCTTACCGCTCACACCATATATTTTCGTTCCTGAATCTTCTGTTCGGCTAAGGCGCCTGAACCAATCCGATCCGTTGTTGACGATATGCGGTATGTTGCATAGCGTTTCCACATTGTTCACAATAGTGGGTCGTCCGAAGAGTCCGCTGATCTGAGGAAACGGTGGCTTTGCCCGCGGGGTCGCGCGCTTGCCTTCCAACGAATTGAGCAGCGCCGTTTCCTCGCCACACATATAGCGACCAACGCCTGTGTGTAAGTGCATGTCAAGGTCATATCCCGACTTCAGGAGATTCTTGCCCAGGTAGCCTGCATCGTAGGCTTCGTGTATCGCGCGTTCAATGACATCGGCCGCTACTTTGTATGCCCATCGCAGGAAAACGAAAGACTCATTTGCCTGAATGGCGAACGCGGCGAGAATCATTCCCTCGATTAGCTGGTGCGGCGTACTTTCGAGCAGGATGCGGTCTTTGAAGGTTCCCGGTTCCATTTCGTCGGCATTCGCTATCAAATATTTTGGCTTGGGCGCATCCAGCGGAACGAAGCTCCACTTCAACGCAGTCATGAAGCCCGCACCTCCCCTCCCGCGAAGATGTGATTCCTTCACAACAAGCTGAACATCTTTCGGCGTCATACCGCCCAATACTTTTCGCACAGCCTGATATCCGCCAACCGCTTCGTACTCTTTCAAGGAGAATGGCCTTCGGTCGGTTCGTATGTGTTGGGTAAGCGGCTTTTCCATAGCGTAATCCATTCGATTTATTCGTAGATACCCAGAATGTCGTTCAGTTGATCAGGCGTAACATTCTTGTACAAGTCGTTATCGATCATCAGTGCAGGAGCGCCATCACAGCATCCGAGGCAGCAATTTGGCAACAGGGTGAATCGGGCATCTGCTGTTGTTTCTCCGAAGGTTATGTTTAACCGTTGACGCAACGCCACCACAAGGTTCTCATAACCCATTACCCAGCAGCTGATGCTGTCGCAAAGGAGAATGACATGGCGCCCGACGGGTCGCCTGAATAGAAGATTGTAGAAGGTGGCAACCGAGTCAAGTTCCTCCGGGCTCATACGCATATGGACGGCCACGTCGCGCAACGTTTCATCCGATATCCAACGCCTGCGCTGCTGAACGATTTTCAACGCTTCGATTCCGGCTGCCTTTCGAACCGGCACGTGGCTGATGGCTTTGTCTATTTCTGTTATTTCGTCAGTGGTGAGCATATGTTCAGTCTACATTCATTTCTTTATCGATCGATATCGGCGAGTACATAATCCATGGCACCCAGGATGCTAAGCAGATCGGACACCGTATATCCCTTGCTGATAAGAGGGATCATCTGCATGTGCGCGAAAGAGGGAGTTCTGATATGCACGCGATACGGTGACGTATTCCCGTCGCTGATCGCATAGTAACTATTGGCTCCCTTGGTGGCCTCAATACAACTCATCGCTTCCCCAGGAGGAATGACTGGGCCCCAACTCACGTTCAAAAAATGCGTGATGAGGGTCTCAATGTCCTGGAGGGTGAAATCTTTGACGGGGGGAGTGGCGAGTGGGTGGTTGGACTTGTATGGTCCTTGAGGCATGTTCTTCAAACACTGGTCGATGATGCGCAGACTCTGGCGCATCTCCTCGACACGAACCAACGCACGATCATAACAGTCTCCATTGGCTGCTAGGGGTACTTCAAAGTCGAACATTTCATATCCTGAGTACGGACGCTTCTTGCGGAAGTCCCAGTCAAATCCGCACGCCCTAAGTCCAGGTCCTGTTACTCCCCATTCAATAGCCTCCTGCAAGGTGAAGATGCCTATTCCAACGGTTCTAGCTTTGAATAAACTGTTTTTCATGACCAAGGCATCGTATTCACGAAGACGCTTCGGGAAGTATTCAAGAAAACTCTGAACGAGTGTCTCCCATCCTTTCGGGAGATCCTGAGCAACACCACCAATGCGAAACCAGTTGGGGTGCATTCGTCCTCCACAAACCGCTTCGACGATATCAAATATCTTCTCGCGATCGGTGAACATGTAAAACACGGGTGACAACTGGCCGACATCCTGGGCAAAAGTTCCGTACCATACCAGGTGGCTGGCGATTCGGAAGAACTCGCACATCATGACGCGAATTACCTTGGCCCGCTCTGGCACCTCGATACCGGCAAGCTTTTCTACCGCAAGCAAGTAGGCCAGGTTGTTGTTAACACCACCGAGGTAGTCAACGCGATCGGTATACGGAATGTACGTGTGCCATGACTGTCGCTCCGCCATCTTCTCGGCACCACGGTGATGAAATCCAATGTCCGGAATGGCATCGACGATATCTTCGCCATCGAGTTGTAGTATGATGCGCAACACGCCGTGCGTACCCGGGTGTTGTGGGCCGATGTTCAGGAACATGAAGTCAGAGTCGTCACTCTGGCGCTGAAGATTCCATTCCTCTGGCTTGAACTGCAGCAATGATTGCTCGAAGTCCTGCTTCTCATCGTAGAGACGAAAGGGTCCCATCTCCGTCGCGCGCGCAGGATGTTCCTTTCTCAAGGGATGGCCCTCCCAGGACTGAGGCATCAATATGCGTTTGAGATGTGGATGACCTTCGAACTCAATACCGAACATATCATACACCTCGCGCTCGTACCAATTGGCATTGGCCCACAGCGAGGTAATACTCGGCGCAGACGGATGACCATCGGGCAGGGCTACCTTGATGCGGAGAAAACTGTTTCGATCGAACGAAAACAGGTGATAGACGAGGGTAAAATAAGGGGAGGGATAATCGCGATCTTTTTTGCGGGTTCGCTCGTCGATAGCGGTAAGATCGTACAATAGGATAAACGGCTGGTCTATCTCTTTCTTAAGATAGAACAGCACATTTTTCAATCTTTCCAACGGCAGCCACAGGGTGATCATGTCATCCTGCGTGGATTGCTCGGTGATGTTGACATCACCGAATCTCAGCTTCAGCTGTTCCGTTAGACGGAGGTCGGTTTTCATACGAATTCTGAACTTGAGTTCAGTTATTCAATCGCAAGTCAGTTCTCGGGCATCAATCACTCATACACGCGTTTCAGTTTGTCCTTAACTTCATTTACCTATTCCCTGAGGAATAAGACCGGATCATATTTCATCAGGCGAACGAAATGTCGTCATCGCCTTTCTCGCTTCATATCGTCGTTCTTTAACAGAAATTTTTTCTGGTTTAATAACTCCCTGGTCGCCAATGGTCCAACTAAGTGGCCGGCGTTCCTTTCCAACCGATTCGGCTAATAGCATGAGGCCTTCCATAAATGCATCCGGCCTCGGCGGGCAACCGGGAACGTACACATCCACGGGAAGGAACTTGTCGACACCCTGCACTACGCTATAGATGTCGTACATGCCTCCGGAGTTCGCGCATGAGCCCATGGAAATCACCCAGCGCGGCTCCATCATTTGTTCATGCAGGCGTTTGATGATTGGGGCCATCTTGATAAAGACCGTTCCTGCAATAATCATCACGTCTGCTTCTCTTGGTGTACCGCGGATCACTTCCGCTCCGAATCTCGCCACGTCATATTTCGGTGTCATGCTGGTGGCCATCTCTACAAAGCAACAGGATAGTCCAAAGTGAAAGGGCCACATGGAGTTCTTTCGTCCCCAGGCCACCAAATCTTGCACGGTTGTAAGCATGATGCTTTTTTGCACCGTTTCCTGAAGAGAACTCGTACCCTGTTCAGCGAGCGCGGGCGAGTCGGGCTTTGTTAACCACCATTTCATGACGGAGCGTTTTTGTTAATGAGTTTTTTGTAAGCTTTCAAAATCTTTCCGCCATCGGGGCCAAAATCCAGCGCGCCGTTTCTCCATTCATAGATGAGCACGACAACGAGCAGGATGATAAAGATCAGCACACCGAAATAGCCATACCAACCCAGTTCTTCGAAGGCTATTGCCCATGAGACGATGAAGATGGTTTCCACGTCAAATATGACGAAGAGCATGGCAATCATGTAAAACTGAGACGAAAAGCGAATGCGCGCGGACCCGTCGCTTAGAATACCACCTTCATAGGGCTCGTCTGTAGCGTGCTCCTTATGGCGTTGTCCCAGGAAATAAGACAAGCCCAGCATCGCACCAACGAGGGTTAGCACAATTGCTCCGTAGAGCAACAATGGCCACAGGGGAACCGAATTTTCAATTGGCGTATTCAAAACCTATCCGCCTCCAGCAGATAATTTTCAAAATCACATTGACGACCCGATGAGTACGTTAACTCGCTTGCGTTAGATAGACTCGGAATGATGTCCGGTAATGTAGTGTTCGAGATCTTCGATGATGTATCGTTGTTCCTCGATAATGAATTTAACCACGTCACCAATGGAAATGATACCCACCAGCTCCCCTTGTTGCATAACCGGTATGTGACGAATGAATCTGTTCGTCATAACCTGCATGCAATCATCGATGCAGTCGTCTGGTGACACAGTGACTGGGTTCTCCGTCATGATCTCTCCGATCATGGTGTCCCTTGAGGTTTTTCCTTTAAGGATAACCTTTCGGGCGTAATCGCGCTCTGTAAAGATGCCGACAAACTTACCCTGATCGTCTACAAGCAATGAGCCAATATTCTTTTCTACCATCAGCTCTAATGCTTGATAAACTGTGGTGGCCGGCTGGACAGAAAAGGTACCTGGACCTTTAATCTGTAAGATGTCTCTTACTTTTCCCATGGCCTTTGATGAAGTAATAAAATGAAGGTAACGCACGAAAAAAGTAAAAACAACTTTTTCGTATAATTTAAAACGTTTGCGCTCACTGACTGATACCACTCAGGCTTTTTGCTTGCTCTATAGTAAATTGGCTGCAGGGATGAATGACCGTCGCTGAAACTTTCCCACGTTAATCCTCACCACACGAGGTGATCAGGCTTGAAAAGGCAGCTGATTCGCGCCGTTCTCGCTATGATTCATTTGCACCATAATTTCAACCGGGCGGTTCTTCGCAACTTGCCACTCAGCCGTTGCGCTATTTGAGATGTGATCGCTTTTCATAATATTCCTATTGCATTTAACTTACAACGCGGTGCCTGGTCAAAAAATCAAATCATCTACTATTGGGCTTTCCATCCTTCTTGCCCTGGCCTGTTCAGCATCCGCAGTAATGCTGCTTACGCGATGCGGCACCCGTCACGATAACGCATCTCCTTCAGCGATCGATTCAGCGCTGTACTCCTTTCAGGTACCTAAAGGATTTAAGATCGAAGTGCTGGCGTCAGAACCGCTCATCGGCGACCCGGTCGATATGGAAATTGATGAATACGGGCGTCTCTTTGTTGTTGAAATGCCGGGTTATCCGCTGGATATGAGTGGCACGGGTAAAATAAAATTGCTGTCCGACTCAAATGGCGACGGAAGGATGGACAGCTGTGTCACCTTCGCTGACCAACTCGTGTTGCCGAACAGTGTAATGCGATGGAAGCAGGGGATCCTGGTTACCGATGCGCCTTATGTGCTATATTTTGAAGATCGCGATGGCGACGGAAAGGCAGACGTTCGAGACACGGTACTCACGGGGTTTGCATTGTCTAACCCGCAGCACAATCTTAATTCACCCCTGCTCGGCATCGACAACTGGATTTACCTCGCCCACGAAGGAGCTGTCACCACCGACACGTATGAAAAGGAGTTCGGCGACCGCGGCAGTGAAATTACGTTCACCGGGCATCCGTCGTCGCCAAGGTTAGGCGTAAATGCCAACGGTCGGTCTGTACGCTTCAAACCCGACCTCGGCCAACTCCAGGAGACTTCCGGTCGCACGCAATTCGGTCACACGTTCGATCAGTGGGGCCACCATTTCCTGGTAGGGAATGCAAACCATGTGTATTACGAAGCTATCGCCGCGTCTTATCTCAATCGAAACAAACAGTTGCTGGTGTCGGAGGCCACCGAATCGATTTCGGATCATGGCGAGGCGGCTGAAGTGTTTCCCATCACGGAGAACCCGCAACATCAATTACTGACCGACCTAGGGGTGATCACGTCCGCTTGTGGGCTCACGTATTATCTTGGAGGCGCGTTTCCTGCTCCGTATGATGAGCAGGTAACCTTTGTCGCCGAGCCGGTGAGCAACCTGGTGCACGTAGACAAAATTCAGGAAAAGGGCTCTACGTTTGTTGCCACCCGAATCCTTAAACAGGAAGAGTTTCTCGCCTCGCGAGATCCCAAATTCCGGCCCGTAAATTTGTATGTCGGCCCAGATGGCGCGTTGTATGTAGTGGATTACTATCGGCAGATCATCGAGCACCCCGAGTGGATGGGAGAAGAAGTTATCCGGTCAGGTGAACTTTACAACGACACGGATAAGGGCCGGATTTATCGAATAACACCGGAAGGCCAATCGCGCCCGGACTGGACAAAGGGTATGAACCTGGGAAAGGCGTCCGCGGCTGAACTGGTGAAAAAGCTATCCGATAAAAATATCTGGTGGAGAATGCACGCACAGCGTCTGCTTGTTGACCGACACGACTCGAGCGCATTGCCTTCATTGTATTCGGCTGCCGAAGATGAGTCTTCAGCGGTGGGGCGTGTTCACGCGCTCTGGACCCTGCAGGCGCTGGATGCATTGACGCCAGCGCTTGTGGCCAAGGCGCTAAAGGCATCACAAGCCGGTGTGAGAGAAACGGCGATCAGGCTGGCCGAACTTCAATTGCCCCAGGCAACGTCCCTCATTACACCGCTTCTGTCGCTTGTTGCAGATCCCGACGCCAAGGTTCGCTACCAGTTACTTTGTACCATCGGGTCACTCAACACGGAAGAGGCCGATCGCGTGAGGAAACAACTCTTGTTTCAAGACATTACAGACTCCTGGGTGCAAGTGGCGGCCCTTTCGGCTATGGCCAGTTCCGCCCCTGCCCTCCTTGAAGAGGTAATTACCAAAGCAAACTCACAACCTGAAGAATTTCGATCGCTTATTCTCCGTTTGAGTGCCATGGTGGCGGCCAGCCAGGATGCAAAGGCCATCAGAAGACTGGTTGTGGCTGGTTCGCAAATACCGAAGACCAAGGATGAAAACAGAATCGTCGTACAGGCGGCCGTACTCAACGGAATGGCTACTGGCCGTGAAGATAGCGAAGATGGCGTGACATTTTCACCCGGCGATCAGGCGGCATTGGTAAATGTGGTTTTCGCCCACCCTGCGACCGACGTCGGCCGGGCCGCTGTTCGATTACTCAGGACAGGCGAGCTCGACAATGCGGTCTACCGCGGATCCGAACGCAAAGCGCGGTTGCTTGCGCTGGATGAACAGGCACCCGACGCCAGACGGGCACTGGCCGTAGAATTTCTAAGTTTGAAAGCACCTCTTGATCACCAGACTGTTTTTATAAGGTTGCTTTCGGCGAAGGAATCATTGCCGGTGCAACTGGCTTCGCTGAAATCACTCAGCACCATTCCGGGTACCAGTGTTTCGCAAACATTGGTGGCCCGTTGGACAACCCTCACGCCGGAAGTGCACGACGCCGCTATTGCTACGTTCCTCAGCGACGATGAACGCACGGGCCTGTTGCTTACTGCCCTTGAAGAGAATAAAATTCAAACGTCCGGCATTAGTTGGCCGCGACGCGTGCGTCTCATGGCGCAATCCAATATACCCCTGCGCGACCGCGCCCGGAAGCTATTCACCAGGAATGACGAAGCCGATATTCGCAGTAGCCTGTCCAATGTAATTTCGCTGAAAGGCGATGCACTGAAAGGGCAAGGCGTATATCAGCAAAATTGCGCGTTATGCCACCAGATACGAGGTAAAATGGGGCTCGCCCTGGGACCCGATCTTGGCACCGTACACAACTGGTCATCTGAAGCCATTCTTTCCAACATCGTAAATCCCAACCAATCAATTTCGAGCGGCTATGACCTTTGCAGCGTAGAGCTTGTGAATGGAACTACCGCGCAAGGGATTGTTGCCAGTGAGTCACCCGGTGCCATCACGTTGCGAAACAACGGCAGCGCTGACAGGACGATCAATCGACGGGACATAAAATCGCTCAAAGCGTTGAACATGTCTATCATGCCGGGTGATTTTGCACAGAAGATCAACCCGCAACAGTTGTCTGACCTGTTGGCCTTTCTTAAACAAAACAAATAGTCATCGCACAGAACAATAACTGTGTATGGATTCTCGCCGCAATTCTTTTGTATCAGAAAATCAACACGAATGCACAGGAGAAACCTTTCACCTGACATGATGGAAAAACGGCGAATGGAATCTGGATTGCAACTGTCGGCACGGTGGCAAAGTACGTGAGGAAAAGCAGAAGTGAAACAGTGGCCGGGGTAAGTCAATCCAACAGCACCATAGCGTGAAAGTTTCCGAGGCAGGCCGGGAGACAAAATCACTGCCTGATGTCCACGCCTCGATCGCGCAATACTTTAACAATCCTTCGCAACTCCGGGCTATCCGGCAATGGGTTGCCAAACAAGTAAAATACTTTGAGATTGGCTATCGACAGCACATCTTCTCGTATTTCCGTAAGATCGTTATTATTTACATACAATTCCTCGATCCTTGTACTTCGAAATATCCAATCCGGTATAGTCGTTAGCCTATTAAAACCAACATCCAGCTTCTGCAAAGGAAGCCGTGAAAGACTGTCCGTTAAAACAGCCAGCTGGTTGTCCTGCAAATAAAGCGTAGACAGATTGGGGAGTCTGGTCAACTCAAGCGGCAATTGAGCAACCTGGTTATCCCAAAGTGACAGAACGTTAAGTCCCGACATCTTATTAATAGAGGCCGGCACGTGTGTGATCTCATTGTGACTCAAATCAAGGTTCATCATAGCAGAATGCTGAAGAATTATCCCCGGGATGTGATCCAATCGGTTGTTGTATAAATTCACGGCCAACAGGTTCTTTCCACCCAGGTCTTTCGTAATGCGAGTGAGACTGTTATATGACAGGTTGATGGAAATCAACTTGGTGAAACCCGCCAGAGAAAACGACATTTCCTTCAATCCATTATGGGCCAAATTGACGCTTTTCAAGTTATTATTCGACTTCATGCGATTATGTCGAATGTGATTGAACCCGAGGTTGAGCAGCGCAAGTTTCGGAAACCGATTCAGAAACTTCGGAAGCGTTTTCAGACGATTGCCCGTCAAGTTCATTTCTTCGAGCGAGTCAAAGGCCACCAACCCTTTGGGTATGCGACGCAACTCATTATACGACAGATCTACATGGTTGAGGGACCGTATATGAACGCTTTTCAGTTTCAGTCTTCTCAACCCTGATTTGGTTACGGTCAAACTTTCAAGGTGTTTCAGATCGCTCAGCCAGGCTGGCAGAGTCTGGATCTGGCAGCCACTAATGTCAAGGTGAGTCAGGTTTACGCACGCGGCAACCTTTTCCGGAAGGTGCTTCCCGTCGAGCAGGTACAGTCCCAAACGCTTAATAGTATCGGGTCGGTTAGTGCGAATCAGATCCGGGTAAAACGAATATAAATTTCGCAGATAACTCGGGATGGATTTAATCAGAAGTTTCTCGCCCTTTCGATGCAATTCGTCATTGTCCGATTTGATATCCATATGAAGATTGTCGAGCACTTGCTTCCTTATTATTTCGTAACGTATCGAATCGTCACTGGTTCTGAATACGCGTTGCCCTGAAGCTGAAACGCTGATCAACTCCAAAAGGATGAGCATGAATACGCACGAAGCGCCGGCGCGCGCGCAAATGGAACGCAATTTGTCCAACGGATGGGTTACTCGATGAATCATTTGACGATGCACAGGGCTCCGGGAATTACAAACATGAGCCTGATTTCTCACGTGGTAAAGTTACCCAATAAAGATACCTAATTAATTAGTTATACCCCTATCTAACTAGTTATTGCTTTATGCTGTAACACATCGGCTATGTCGCGTCGCTCGCCCGTCGACAAAGTAATCAGCGTTGCCCGTTTCAGGGAGTGAAATGATCCGATGTCGCTGTCACTGTTGATCAATATAGCCCCTATGAGCATAACATATCGACATGGGTAAGTTGTCTTCTCAACCAATTCCTGAATGCGCTGATCAATGGCCTCATAGATCACCTCCGTAGCTTCAAACAACGGCACCTTTGCCTGAGTGATCCTTTCCTTTTGCGCAAAGAGGATCTGTTCAATAGTATTCATCTGATAGTCCAGCTCGCTGATATTTCCGGCGACAATTCGATCGCTCATCAGTTTGGCCATCGCTGCCTTTGCGGCACCGCAGCATCCACTGTTCTTGGCCTGTCCGAGCCGATGGATCTCACCCAGTGCCCCCGAACGGGTAATGCCAATGTGCGGGCCGTAATACACCAACACGCCGCCATCGTCTGGAACATGACTCGCGAAGGCTCCCATGCCGGTAAGTCCCGCAAAGGGAAAGCCATCCAAGCCACCCATCTTAAAGGGTCCCAAAAATTCGTGCGCACGCACCGGATATTGAATACTATTCACATCATCGCTGCAAATACTGTCGGCCAGCATGACCTGGGATGGCTCCAGGGCGAGTGCACCCTCTACATAATCCACTAGTTGATTTACCGCATCAATTGTAGTGATGGCATTTGGATACCAAGCTCTGATAATGTTTAGTCGTTCACTTTTAAGCATAATGTGGGTAGTGCTCTATTAGAATATATCGATTGACTGCTAAGCAACGCGTCGAATACAAATCTTAACGTGGTTACATAACGATATTATTGCGCGGCGTTATCGGTTCGGGTAACGGATCGTTCAGCATATCCAGCATGTCAATTTCAATCGTTCGACTGATTTGCGTTATCGGTACATCGTTAGCGCTGCCTTCGAAAGGATTCACAGAACTTTCTCCTACCGTATCCAGGGTGTGAAATGCCCAGGTTACCATGGCCGAGAACGGAATGTTAAACCAAATGGTCAGGCCCTCAACAAAAGTGCCATCACCTAACCGGTCCAGTTCCTTCAACATGGCGAATGGTACCGTCATGACAAAAAGGAAGAGCAGGTACGTCGCAATGGATGAAAAATTCCTGGGATAGGGAAAGTTCTTTATTCGCTCAGCCCTACCTTGACTGTCCGTAAACTTCACGATGCCTTGCTGCAACTGCGTCCATTGAAAATCATTGATGGCACCGGACCGTCGTAAGTCTGCGAGTTCGGTTGACTGCATCGCGACGAGCTGTGTTGCCCGGTTCTTTTTTGAAAGTATGTATTGAAGGTCCCCTTCCGATAAGTAGTTTTTCAACTCGTCTTCCAGCGTGCTCTTTCTCTCTGGAATCTCGTAATGTCCTGCGAGAAATTCCTGGTTGTTTGGGCGCTGCATGTTCTCCCAGGCACGTGGATCCCTCAACTGATATCTTAGCGCGGTGAGCCATGCGAAATGGTGGTTGAATAATCTTCTTACCGTCGGCCTATGCGCAGCATCCAATGTATCGCGCAGGGTATAACCAAAACTCCGGCTGTCATTAATAATCGATCCGTAAATTTGCCGGGCTTCCCACATTCGCGAATAGCTGGCGTTGTTCTTAAAGCCAACGATGAACGCAACTGACGTCCCCAAAATAGCAACCGGAGGCCACGGCAAAGCAAGGAATGTAAAACCCAGAGCATAAAATATGGTAGGAACTGCTGCCAGGATAAGCATCCAATACAGGTCCCGTCTGGTCCATCTCAGAAATTCCGACGGGGTGAACCGTTTGCCGGTATGCATGATTTCGGGTCTTTAGTTTGTGGGCACTAAATATCTCTCAAAATATCAAAATATCGGTCAACTCTGATTGCCGGCAAAGGCATACCAATATCATTCCCACACAATTCATACAAACCACTTCCTCTGCTCCTCTTAGAACAGCTTTTCCTGGGGAGGCGTGCTCTTCGCCAAACGGATATAAACCGTAGCCTGTCCTCTGTGGTGAGTCTGATGCTCGAATGCTTTCGCCAGGGCCATGGCCTTCGTCATCTCGAACCGATCGAACATTTTCACGGTCTCAGCAAGCTGCGCAGGCGTCATCTTTTGAACGCTGCTAATAACGAAATCATAACCAGCCAGCACCAGCTTCGTGACGTTCGCCTTGGATTTATCGGTTGCCTTTTCTGAGTCACCAAAGCCAACCGGGCTCTTTTGACCAGTAGCCGCCGCGCAAAAGCCATAATTGGCGTCTGTCAAATGAAGCATCTGGTCGGCGAACGAACGCATTTCGGGCGTCGGTTTTAAAGCATAGCCTGTTTCCGGCATGGCATCCAGATACTCTTTAGTAAAGGCTTTAGCCCTTTCCCAATCCTTTACCATGTCTTCAACAGAACATTGAGCATAGGAAGAGATCATCGTAAGGGTGAGCAGGCAAGCGAACAACGCGGATGCAGTTTTCATGGGTTTCATTGTGTTTATGGTGGTTTAAGCTAGTTTTTTTCTCAGTCGACTAACTCGTCGATCGATCATGAGCGGCGACCCTGACTCAGTTGTGGCCTGGTCAGCTGGACGTGACTTTATAAAATTACCGGCAAGCTATCAAATTGATTCAAAAGTCCGCAAGTCCGGAATCGTGTCGAATGACAAGTTGCCAGTTGCTTCCAGGAGCCAAGGAAGGCGTCCGCCCGTGCTCGCACACGTTCCACAGTCGAACCCGAAGGTCTCACAAAACGGGCACTTTAGTCAGTCACCAAACCGTATTTCACGGTTAAACCAGGGCTCGTTGTGCAAGATCTTGTCTAATTTTGAAAACACGTCGTTCTTAGTCTTAGACCGGTACCCTCGATGGTGGAAAAGATCTCCGCGTAGACCGGTTCTGTGAAACAAGCCTTGGTCCTTTGGCATGCGTTTCTGAGTTGGCCGCCCTTGGAAGTAGTAGAAGGCGTGGTCCGATTAAGGGACCCTTTCCAGCAACGGGCATTGTTGACCGATGTTAGTTACGAGCTTGATGGCATTCAACATGGCAAAGGAATTTTTAGGAAACGACGGCTCGCAACCTGTTGACACAAATACCTCATTGCCATGAAACCCCACAAACCATTCATGCTTGCGTGGCTAGTTGGCCAGTTCTTAACTGCAGGAAGTGCCGATGCACGGGAACAGGATGAACGGCCAAAAACCATGGACATCTATGGCTTTATCATGATGGACGCGCCTACAACTTTAACCAGCTAATGCTTATACAAAATATAAAGACCTGAGTGAGGGCAAGAAATCGATCGGCAGCTATCAAGGCGAATGGAAATTTTGTAACCGGCTCCGTCTAACAGAAGAAATATTTATTGGCGTTAATTTGCCAAACCTATTTCAGGACAACCTTTGGTGGACGATTTTGGACTACGAAGAATTCATCGCTACGGAACAACAACTTGACGACCGTTTTGCAAACAAGCGACACGGTTGGTTCGGCCCAGGGTATACCCTGAACTATCGAAACAGGTTCGAATTAATTTATACCTTGCAGTCGTCGCGCGACCAAATTGATGGAACGTTTGCCAGGTTGGACAAGTGCTGCAATTTTCGTTACAAAATATACCTGAATGCAGCCAAACACAATAATTCAATAATTGTAGGTCCCAACTGATGTACATGAAATCCAAGTTGACAACAACCTGTTCAATGCTCGCCTTCGTAGTTCTGTGCTGCGTCTCCCGGTACGGCTATGCTCAGGTGTTCACTGATAAGATAGTTGGAAAGAAAAACACTGACGCCATCGACAGTATCAAGCGCGTCGAGTATCCATACGTACTCCCCATTTTGGGCAAAAAGGCTGCGGCGGCCGGGTTCAGTCTCCCCTATTCTGCGGGTTTAGGCGTTAATTACCTCTGGCAGGAGTCAGAACTTGTTATCTCCAATTTGCAAGTTGGATTCAACAACAATCCATTGCGGGATTTAAGTGAAGTAGTGCGATTCAACAACGCGAAGTCTATTGCTCAGGGCGTGAATATCCGTCCCGACATCTGGCTGTTCCCTTTTCTCAATGTTTACGGCATTCTGGCTAAGTCGAAACCGTCCACACACGTCGATTATGGAATTTATGTTCCTGACGCGGACGGCAATTGGAACAACGTGATATCCCTCAACAGTGTAGCCGAATTCGATGCCACCACACTCGGGTTTGGCTTAACGCCCACGATAGGCGTCGGTGGCGGCTGGATGGCTTTTGATATGAACTTTTCGTGGAGCGACGTTGCCGCTTTGGAGAAACCCGCTTTTGCCTATGTCTTTGGGCCACGCTTCGGGAAGTCCTTCAAACTGAGAACGGCCGATCGAACCATTGCCGGCTGGATCGGTGGCTTTCGTCTCAATATCAACACGGGAACCACCGGATCACTGCTGCTGAAAGATCTATTTGATACGAGCGGCCTTCAAGCCAAGGTCGACAATGGTATCGAAAAGGTATCGAACACCCAGGAGCAGGTGGATCTGTGGTGGAATGAACTCAGTTCTATTGAGCAAAATAATCCTGTGAACAAAGCTAAATACGCTACGGCCAATAGGGCTTTGGATGCTGCCGGCACGATGCTGAATGGTTTTGATGAGGCATTGAATGACGAACAGCATGCTTCGGTGCAATACGCACTCGACAAGCATCCCAAAGACATGTGGAATTTTATTGTTGGATCACAGTATCAGCACAACAAACACTGGATGGTTCGTGTGGAGTGCGGATTCCTGGGATCACGGACACAAGTGATTGCTGGCCTTCAGTATCGCTTCGGATTATAGAAAACTCAAAAAAGTTTAACCATAAATAAAAAATAACTCTAAACAAAAAAGCCATGAAACACTTTTTAACCGCCTCGCTGATATTGCTATTGGCGGGTTGCTATCCGCAGGGACCCGATTACACGGAGGACACTGATGTGGTGTACACGACGTACGATGAGAAATACGAATTTCAGACCAAAGAAACGTATGCCATGCCAGATAAGATTGTGATAGACGTTAAAATTGACAGGGGAGACACAACTTACGAATACATGGCCGACAAATTCGCCAAGCCGATATTCGACAAGATCGACGAGAATATGACTGCCCTGGGGTATGATCGCGTTAGCCTGGATGCCTCTCCTGATTTGCTCCTGGCTCCGGCAGCCCTGTCATCGACCACTTATTTTTATAGCTACTGGTATGACTGGTGGTACGGCGGCTATTATGGAGGCTGGGGATGGTATTATCCACCTTATTACACGGTGAGCAGTTATACGACGGGTAGCTTGTTAATGGTCATCAGTGATCCCAGTCAGGCTGACGACAGTCCAATCAATCGCTCGCAGGCATTGTGGGTGAGTGCTGCAAACGGACTCGTGAATTACTCCTATGACATTTCGCGGGTAACAAAGTCAATTGATCAGTCTTTCAAACAATCTCCCTACCTCACGACCAAATAAACCATTACGATCATGAAACGACTTATCCTTACTTTAACTATAGCAATTGCCGCGGTGACGTTAACCAAAGCACAGAACAGTTACGTCGACGTGGCCTATTCAATGGGCTTTGGAACCGGCGATATGGGTGACTTCATTAAGAAACCAAGCTTCAGGGGAATCTCTTTTGATTACCGCTATGCCGTGCAACCCAACATCGCTGTTGGGTTCAATGTGGCCTGGAACACTTTCTACGAAGAAAAGGGTTCGGATACCTACACCGTTGATAATGCATCACTTACTGGAAAGCAGTTCCGCTACAGCAATAACGTTCCCATACTGTTTACGGGTACCTACTTCTTGAGCCCGGAAGAGTCCATCTGCCCTTATGCAGCATTGGGAATTGGTACCATGTATGCTCGTCGGAATACGGATATGAACCTCTACACGCTCGAACAAGAGGGATGGCCATTCGTGATTCAGCCCGAAGTTGGCGTTCGCTTTCAGGCTGTCGACAACATGGGCGTGTTGGTAAATGTGAAATATTTGAATGGTTTCAAGGCCGGCGATTTTGATTCCGCACAATCGTATTTCACGTTGAACGTTGGATTCACATTTCACTAGGTATCTTAATTTAGTAACCAGGATACTTATAAAAAACGTCAATCATTCACGGCAGCTTTGCTGCTGGGAATGATTGGCTTTTACTTTCACGGTTTCGCGTACCCGCCTGCGTAACGAGGGAACTAGTAGTTGCGCAAGACTCAGGCGTCGTCGACCAACCAAATTGAAAGTACAACGACAAGGGTGAAGCCAGAAACTTAACAAATAGCATTCGCGTGGTGAAGCACCGCAGCAAACACGCATGAATAATTGACGACAAAAATCATAAGCCCATGAAGAAAATACTCTCCGTCCTGATCCTACTTCAGCTTTCATTGGCTGTGTATGCACAGAAAACCATCACACTCAATGGTTACGGCGCCTACGTGTTTGATGACAAGTTCGACACGTACTATTCCAGTACAGATTATGTGTACGGCAAAATTAAAGGAGGTTTTATGTGGGGGGCTGGTCTAGAAGTGAGAATACGCGAAGACTATGGCGGCGAACTCGCCTATTTCCGGCTCGACACCCAGGCGCCAATAGAATCTTACACACGCAATCGCACGATCGACCTTGGCGTAAATTACATTATGCTCGGAGGCGTGCGCTACTTGAAACTGGCCAATGAAAAGCTGGAACCATATGGAGGACTATTGCTGGGAATGGCTATCTTCAATAATAAGAACCCACAATTCAGCGAGGAGTCCAGTGCCACGAAATTTGCCTGGGGTGCCCGCCTTGGTACCAACATTTGGGTTTCTGAGAAGGTGGGTCTCAAATTACAAGCTTATGTTTTGTCTGCCGTGCAAGGCGCTGGTGGAGGTTTGTATGTCGGTACGGGCGGAGCCGGAGCTGGCGTGAGTACCTATTCGACCCTTTATCAGTTTGGACTAGGCGGCGGCCTCGTAGTAAAACTTAACTAATCCAGAACCTCAACATTCCAATAAACTCTAAAAAACAATTCCCTATGAAAATTCTCTATTACATCCTTGTCGTCTTTGCTGTAGTCGCATGCTCGTCGGTTACCACGAGCTTCGACTACGATAAATCGGCCGACTTTTCCAAGTATAAGACGTATGCCTTTACGGAACATACTGCCAAACTTCCCGAAATAAACCAACTCGACCGGGACCGGGTTCTTGCGGCAGTAGATACCGAGATGGCTAAGCGCGGCTATACAAAAGCTGAGTCCTCACCCGATATTTTGGTCGATGTATTTCTGAAGACTGAAGAAGAAATCAGTGCCACGGCAACCAACACTGGCGGTTATGGCCGGTGGGGATATGGCTACGGTTGGGGAGGCGGCACCACGCAGGTTGACTATAATAAATACACGAAGGGTACCTTGTTCATCAGCCTCGTGGATCGTGCAACAGAGAAAATTGCCTGGCAAGGTCGCGGCTCCAAGACGCTTAACGAAAATGTAAAGCCGGAACGCAAAGAGGAGAACATCAAGTCTGCTATCGCTGCCATCTTTATGAAGTATCCGAAGGCTCCCAGCAAATAAATCGGCTGACGCCATTCAAGGTACCAATCCAGGACCATGCGCCTCTCCATCTTCTATTCAGTGAATACTGTCGTAGTAGCGGCAACGCTGTTTGTACTCATGATCGCTTTGATCATTTTGGGGCGGCGACTATCCAAGAACCGCGTTACTCCTGATCATTCCAAAAATCCTGGCAACGCAGCTATGACGACTTCGTTATACGCGTTGCTGGGATTATTGTTAGCCTTTACATTTGGTATGTCAGGGGATCGCTTTCGCGTACGACGGCTAAACATCGTCGAAGAATCGAATGCCATTAGCACGGCAGCGCTACGGGTCCAATTATATGCAGATTCCGTTCAACCCGCCCTCCGGAAATTATTTAGAGAGTACCTTGAGACACGGATCGCGTACTTCGAAGCGGGTGCCGATACTATGAAGATCAGCCAATCACTACAAAGATCCCAAGATACAGCCGATGCCCTTTGGCTAATTGCAGCATCAAACTCCCGCCATCCATCCAATTTCGTTGCTTCAAATCAAATGGTCCCCGCATTGAATCAAATGTTCGATACGGCCAACTCGAGATTCTGGTCGGAATACAATCGCACACCATCTTCTATACTCACGATGTTATTTCTGCTGTGCCTGTCATCGGCTTTTGTGGCCGGCCATACCTCGGTGGGCGAAGGAAAATTTGACTGGTTCATGGCCGTTGGATTCTGCCTGCTGATCTCAATCGTCATCTACTTTATCATTGACCTCGACAAGCCCCGCGCAGGGATCATTACGCTCGAGGAAAATGCTCGTGCGATATCCGACTTGCGCCGCATCATCAATGAGTAGTTCCGCTTGGTACCGTTCGACCAGAAGACTCGTCTGCCGCTACGTATCACTAAGGTCCTGTTAACTATTGACCAGGTGTACCCTGGTGCCGTCGGCGAATCATCACGATTTGGAGCAATTAATTGCATCCGATTGCATAATTTACCGGATGAAACTGCCATTCGTGCACAACTCCCCTCGGATTACAGCAAGCATCACCCTTTTGTGCGCCGTGCTTTCTTTATGGCAATTGCCTGCGTGTGCACACGATGGGTACGACCTCTGGCTTCGCTACACGCCCATCGATGCCACGACAGCGGCGATCTATCGGAATGCCCTGCAAGGATGGTCTGTCACATCCCGGACTGCCACGGCCGAAGTTATTCGGACAGAACTGCTCCGCGCCTTTCCGGGTATCCTCGGCACCACCCTACCCGAACTTCCGGTGCCGAACGTTCAGCATCAGCTCGTTATAGGCACTGTGCAATCTCCGCTGCTTGCCGCGTTAGCCCCGCAGTTGCAAGGTGTGGCCGAAGATGGATTCCTGATAACTCCCGCGACCATCAATGGCAAGGCGTCTTTGGCTATTGTCAGCGCTACCGAACAAGGAATGCTTTACGGCACCTTTCATTTCCTGCGCATGTTACAGACGGAACAG
>DATHKA010000051.1:0-5388 GCA_035489615.1 Chryseolinea sp. | reverse complement strand
GCGCAACGCCAGTATTTCGTGAAGAACGACTCTGTATGGAAGGCGATTGTCAATACCCAGTTCAGGGAGCGAACGAACCGATCGACCAAGATCGCATCTACGTCCACGCCTGTTGAGAAATTTGTGACCGGCGGCGATGTTGTATCGTGGAGGGACCTGCGCTTTAAAGTTATCAATACAACGGGCCTTACCCGTGGGGCAGTTTCATATATCACGGAGATAGAAGGAAAAAAAATAGCTTTTACCGGTGACCTGATCTTAGGAGACGGGAAGTTGTTTGATCTGTACAGCTTTCAGGACTCTTTAAGTGGAGGTATTGACGGTAATCACGGCTATGCGGCTAGGCTGGGGCAAACCATAAAAAGTCTTGAGGCCGTGGCGGCAGAAGAACCCGATGTGATCGTACCTTCTAGAGGCAACATTATCGAGGACCCTGCGGCAGCGATCAGCGCACTGATTGAACGTATCCGTGCGCTCTACCTGAACTATCTCTCGATCACAGCACAGCGGTGGAATCATACGGACCGGATGATCACCCTTTCGAATCACGTGCTTGGCACTCCCAATGTTGTCGATTGGATGCCGTTTTCTTCAGTGATCCAACAACCACCAACCTGGTATAAGCATCTGAATTGCAGCAATCTTGTTATCTCGGAAGAAGGCGCCGCATTTATGATAGACTGCGGCACAAAAAGTGACCTGGAGGCGGTGCGGAAATTAAAGAAATCTGGTATAATAAAGAGTCTTGACGGAATTTTCATTTCACATTATCACTTTGATCACACCGACTTCATTAACGACGCGATGAAGGAATTCAACTGCCCGGTCTATATCACCAAGGAGTTAAAAGGCATACTTGAAAACCCCGGGGGATATCATATGCCTTCGATGACACCGGATCCGATTACCGGTCTGACAGTAGTACAGGAAGGGCAGAAAATGACATGGAAGGAATTCCAACTAACCTTCTATTTTTTTCCAGGGCAGACGTTGTACCACGACGGACTATTGATGGAAAAGCGTACCGGAGAATCAGTATTCTTTACCGGCGATTCGTTTACCCCAGCTGGAATAGATGACTATTGTTTTCAAAACAGAAATCAATTGAACGAGAACTCGGGCTATCTCTATTGCCTCAATCTCCTCAAGAAGCTTCCGGCTAATGTTCTTCTATCCAATCAACATATCGCACCGGTGTTCAGGTTTTCGCCTCAACAACTCGACTACATGCGCGGCGTTCTTGTTGAACGTAATAAGCTTATCAACGACTTGTTGCCGTGGGACAATGCAAACTTTGGAACGGATGATCAATGGGCGTGGATCTATCCCTATAGCCAAAAGGCAAAGGCCGGAGAAACCGTTGAATGTACCGTCAGGATCTGGAACTATGGTGACACGGAAAAAACCTTTACGCTCCGGCCAAACCTTCCGACGGGTTTCAAAGCCGGTAAAACAGGCTCGATTGTTATTCCAGCACGTACCGAAGGACAATACAGGTTCAAGGTAAGTGTGCCGAAAAAAACCACCACCGGCGTGGCCCTGGTTTCTGTCGATGTCAGTTTTGACAACTGGGAGTTACGTGAATGGACAGAGGCGATCATCGAAATCACCCGTTAACATGCGGATTTCCACAATCACTATATTCTGCTGGTTGCTGGTGACATTTGCATGTCAGACCATTTCAATTGCCCAGAAGATTTCTCCATCTGTAACCTTCGTTGACAGTCCGGTGAACGGTGTTGTTATCCAACGAAAAGGAAAAACATTGATTGTTTACGGTGATCCTTCAGGCGGCGTTAAGAAAGCTGACATCGTATTGTTTACCCATTTCAGGCGGGATCTGACGTGGTCTGGCCGTGAGCTTCTCAAGCACGGAGCCGAAGGTTTTGCACCTGCAGGGCAAAAGCAATACTTTCTCAATGTTGATTCGATGTGGCAAAGTCTCACCCGCTCGAGATTTCACGATTACGCCAATCAAACAACGAAGTTTCCCGTCGTTCCGCTCAACATAAAAAGGTTTGTACGGGGAGGGGATGTAATTCACTGGAACGGACTCGATATTGATATAGTGGATACGCCCGGGTATACACGCCATTCTGTTTCCTACCTGATCAACATAGATTCTAAAAGGATCGCATTTACCGGTGACCTTATATACGGTGACGGAAAAGTATTTGACCTTTACAGCTTTCAGGATGCGTTGCCGGGTGTTGACGGATATCACGGATATGCGGTCAGATTGGGTGACCTTATCCAAAGTCTGGAGAGGATCGCTGCGCAAAAGCCGGACGTAATCATCCCTTCGAGAGGACCGGTTATAACCGAGCCTGCATTGGCTATACAAAAACTCATTCAACGGATTCGCTGGCTTTACACAAATTATCTTTCCATCACCGCCCAACGGTGGAACCATACCGACAGAATGCTTGCTCTTTCAAATCACGTGTTAGGTGAGGCCAACAGCGTCGACTGGATGCCTTTTGCGTCCATCATCGAGAGCCCGAGCTGGTATCGACACGTCGGGAGCAGCAACCTCATTTGGGCTGAAGACAGTTCCGCTTTCCTCATCGACTGTGGTTCGTCAAAAGTTGTGGAGGACCTGAAGGCGTTAAGATCTTCCGGTCGCTTAAAGAGTATTGACGGGATATTCATCACACACTATCACGATGATCACACCGATTTTGTAAACGAGGTGTCAGCGCTGTTCGGCGCGCCGGTTTATATTACAGAGGAACTGAAGGACATCATTTCACGGCCCGGTGATTATCGTATGCCGTGCCTGACCACAAAGGGCATAGAAAACCTGAAGGTTGTTGAGGACGGTACAAAGATGAAGTGGAAAGATTTCAAGTTCACATTCTTTTATTTTCCAGGACAGACATTATATCATGATGCAATGTTGTGCGAGCGCTCGCCGCAGGAAATAGTATTTTTTGCTGGTGATTCTTTTACTCCTGCCGGTATTGACGACTATTGTTTTCAAAACCGCAATTGGCTTCATGAGAATGCGGGCTATTTTTATTGCCTTGACGTTCTCCGAAAGCTGCCGGCGAATGCCTTATTGTCAAATCAACACATCGCTCCGTTATTCAGATTCTCGCGGACGCAGATTGATCATATGTCGGATGTTCTGGTTAAACGAAGTGAGATCATTGGCGAGCTCCTGCCGTGGGACGACATAAATTTTGGGACAGACGAAAATTGGATGGGTATTTATCCCTATGCGCGACAGGCTGTCCGCGGCAGCGTTGTCGAATATTCCGTACGCGTTTTCAATCACAGTGATGTCACCAGGACATTTGAATTTCAACCAACGTTGCCGGAAGGCTTTACCATTGAGAGAACCATGGTACCCCTTGAAATCGGACCGCGTTCGGAAGGCAAAGCGACCTTCAGTGTCAAACTTTCCAGGAAAGCGCCCGACGGCGTTTCCATAATATTGTTGGGTGTGAAGTTTGATAAATGGGATCTGCGGGAATGGACAGAAGCCTTGATCGAGCTATAGGTGTTTGTACGCTTAACCGATTGGAATCTCATAAAACCGCGCATAAATAAGCTCACTTAAATTCGTTTTTTGATTTCATTTCTTCGGTCTAATTGATACATTAGAGCTTCGTTCGCCAGGACGAAAACCAGCCGTACCCGCGTATTTCATTTACGATTTTTCTCCAATCACTTTAAGTCATTGTCATGAAACAGCTTGTACTCCTGTTTATTACAGGGGCGGTCGCATTTGCTGGTAACGCCCAAACTGCCAACCGTTCCAGTCAAACCAGTTCTCAACCGGCAGAACAAGCATTTCCCAAGCCTGGTGAATGGCCGGCGTTCAGACGTAGTAATACGCTTGAAGCCCATTCACCGCTCAAAGGAAGCATCACTAGCCCGACCGTTGTTTGGAAACAATTTGTCGGTGCGCTTGAATCACTTATGGTAATCGAATCAGGAGGAAAGAAAACGGTAATGCTTCCTGCTGATGAAGATAAACCCGCTAACCCGGCCGATACCATTGCTTTCAGATCGTTTGTACCCAAAGCTGCAGTCCAGGATGAGAACCTGGTGGATCAGACGACATTCACCTATGTTGATATACTCCCCGAATACCCGGGTAAGGAAAAGCTCGAATTTGAAAGCGCATTTACCAAGCCGATGTCCAACGGACAATGGCCTCCATGCGTTGGCCGTTGTCTCGCAATGAAGAACGGTGAATGGGTAACGGTATGGGAAACGAAGGAAATCAAAGACCTTTTTCATGCCCTGCCACTTGTAGCGGATTATGATGGAGACGGAACTATGGAAATAGGCATTCTCCCTTTTTATCAATTAAAGCTTCTTGACATTCGCACTGGACGCGTCAAAGACAGTGTGCGTTTTAATGACAACCGCAGTTATGGGTTCGCTGGTATTTATGACTTTAACAACGACGGAAAAACAGAGCTGCTCGTGCAGGCCGACTTTTCAAAACACGTTGACGTGATCGGCTACCGCAACGGAAAGCTCTCAGTATTATGGACACAAAACGTTGAACAAGATATTGCCCATCCTGCAAAAATACTTCGCGTAGCGCCCGATCCGACAGCAGATGTTGACGGTGACGGCCAACGCGAGGTAGTCACTACTATCTATAATGACGGTGGTGATGGCAAATGGCACGTGAGCTTTATGGATGCCATGACGGGTAAAAAGAAGTATGATTTCCCGGATGAATATTTTGGCGCTCCGCTTGATGTCGACGGTGATGGTGTTCCGGAGATACTTACCACCGTAACGAGTGGAGGTGGTACCCTGGCGAAGGTCCGTGTGTGGTCGATCAAAGGTGGTCAGGCTAAAATATTGTGGGAAAAGGATAAAGTAAGCTGGGAGACCTGGTATCCGAATCTCGGAAACAATGTAAAGACAATGGCCACCTTGAGTCAGCGGACGATCCTGAGCCAGAAGCGAGGCAAGAAAGTATATGTCGTGTTGCGCGAAGAGCTAAGTCCCACGCAAACCAGAATATCGGTTGCGCATTGGGATGGCGGTTTCAAAGCGGCTACTTCCGTAACGGGTGAATACCTGGATGGCCTCGGCCTTGATGCTACGGGAAGGCTATTGGCGCGGTCCCGTCACCAGTTTGGCCGCGCGTCAACCCTGAGTGTTACGGATGGAAAAGTGGTCAAAACACGTACGCGCCGTATCGGGCTCGAGCCGAGCCCGGCAGCAGTAGCGTGGCCTGATGGGGCAGCCGAGCCAACCATCGTTGTTCAAAGCTCGATTCAGGAACAGATAACATTTCATCCCCCGAAAGGATCGGAGGCTGTAGTTAAGTTTAATCACATTCCCGGTCGCGCCCAGGGTACGTGGTGGCCAAGAACCTATGGACCTGTCATTGCAGATCTGGCCGGTGACGGC
>DATHKA010000050.1:0-9739 GCA_035489615.1 Chryseolinea sp. | reverse complement strand
ACAGTCAACAAACTAAAAGGCCGTCCTATTCACATAAGACGGCCTTTTAATTAAGTTATTTTATAGTAAGGGAGCGATTCTTTACTGCGTGGTTCCGCTATAAAGACGTCGTCATTCAACCCACCCTAGTTTAGTGCCACGGCGCCTTCGTCCGTCGCTGCCTCCGGGGCAGGTTTCACACGCTTGCGGAACACGCGCTCTTTCAGTTTCGCAACTAACAAGTAGAGCACCGGCACCAGCACCAGCGTCAAAATAGTTCCGAAAACAAGACCAAAGATCATTGTCCATGACAATGGTCCCCAGAATGCCACGTTATCGCCACCGAAGAAAATGTGTGGATTAAACTCGGTAAACATCTTAACAAAGTCGATGTTCAACCCAACTGCCAACGGTATCAGACCTGCCGTTGCGGCCAGTGCCGTAAGCAATACAGGTGTCATACGGGTACGTGCCGCCTCAATGATTGCCTCCTTTAAAGGCACACCTTGTGCGATCAACAAATCGGTGAACTCCACCAGCAGAATACCATTTCGTACCACAATTCCGGCGAGCGCCAACAGACCTACACCCGACATCACAATGGATATCTCCATCTTGAATAAGGAGAAACCAATCAACACACCGATGATACTGAAGAGGATCTCGGAAAGAATGATGACCGGTTTGCTGGTCGAGTTGAATTGCAACACCAGGATCATAAAGATCAACATCCCCGCGATCCCAAAGGCGCTGCCCAGAAAGGCTGTAGTCTCCGCCATGTCTTCCTGTTCGCCGGTCATCTTGTACTCGACGCCATTAGGCATTTGGAAATCCGATAATTCATCCTTGATCTGCTGAACGATTTCATTCGCATTATGACCACTTAGCACATTCGACGAAATGGTAATGACCCGTTTCTGGTCGATGCGCTTGATGCCCGCATAGCTGTTTGAATAGTCAACGCTGGCAATCGCTGAAAGGGGTACCTGACGCACCTGACCACCGGTAGACATGTCGCGGAACGTAACCGGAATATTCATCAGCGTATTGATGTCGTTGCGTTGCGATTCGGCAATCCGAATTTGGATCGGATAGTCGTCGTTTTCATCGCGGAACTTCGACACCTCGACGCCGTAAATTGCCGTGCGCAGTATCATTCCTATGGTACCGGTGGCGATACCTTCGCGGTTTGCTTTCTCGCGATCGATGTTGATCACTATCTCAGGCTTGTCCGCCTGGAAGTCCGACTTCAATTCCTCCACACCAGGAATCTGCAATGAATCGAGGTACTTGCGCGCCTTTGCGGCAGTAGCAACAAGGTCGCCGAAATTATCGGCGGAGAATTCGATATTGACAGGCTTACCCGTGGGGGGTCCGCCCTGCTCCTGGTCTACCGTGATCTCGGCACCTACAATGCCTTTTACGGACTTGCGGATTTCATCGAGGTAAACGCGTGTACTCTGACCGTTGCGCTTGGCAAATTCCACAAAGGCAACGCTCACTTTACCCAAATGGGGACTCGCCTGCTGCCCACTTTCAAAAGGGTCTTCGCTTGCACCTATGGCTACGTTTGAAATGATGGACTTCACAACGGGGTTCTTTTGACCCTTCGGACTCATGACGTTGCTCACCCGTTCTTCAACGATGCGCGTTATAGAATCCGTTACAAGTTGGTCCGTGCCTATCGGCATGCGTACATAAGCGAAAATAAAATTTGGATCTCCCTTCGGGAACGGAACTACATCAGGCTTGCGGATCGCCGTAAACACGATTGAGAATACAAATAGCACAATGATGCTAACCACTACCCAAATCGGGCGGTATCGGTGCAGTAACCAGGTAAGCCGGCGCGTATACCACGCCTGAAACCGTGGCCAGATATTGGTCTGAAACCCGGAGATCGCGCGCACCAGCACAAAGTGATACAGGCAGTAAACCAAATACAGGAATACGACAAAGTTACCGAGGCCAATCAACCCAACAACGTACGACATTAACGCCGCTGACCCCATAACAATGGACGTCACCTTAAAGCCTTTCGTAAACTTGTTTTCGTTATGGTCATGGTTATGCTTGCTCATGAAGTCGACGGCGAAGACAGGGTTCATGATGTACGCCACCAAAAGCGACGCGATCAACACCACGATGAGCGTCACCGGAAGGAAGTACATAAAGCTACCGATGATACCCGGCCAGAATATGAGTGGGCTAAAAGGCGCCAACACCACCAGGGTTCCCGTAAGGACGGGCAGGAACACTTCACCAGCGGCTATCTTGGCAGCCTTCTTAATAGGCACTTTTCCATTGTCATAGATGCGGTGCGTGTTCTCAATAACCACGATGGCATCGTCCACGACAATACCCAGCGCAAGCAGGAATGAAAACAAGGTCATCATGTTTAGCGTAAATCCAAACACCGTGTCAATGACAATAAAAGCAATAAAGCTTGAGATGGGAACCGACAGGGCAACAAAGACCGCGTTGGTAACACCCATAAAAAACATGAGGATGATCGTCACGAGAACGAAGCCAATGATAATCGTGTTCACCAGGTCATGCAAGGTCATCCGGGTATTCTCCGACTGGTCGGCGGTGATCGTGATCTTCACGCCCTCAGGCAATACGTTGGTTTCGAAATCTTTTACAATCTCAAAGATCTTATCTGAAGCATTGATGAGGTTTTCGCCGCCGCGCTTGATGACGTTGAGCGTGATAACGTTTTTGCCATCCAGTCGCGCAAAGCTCTCTTGCTCCTTATGGCTGTCGATTACCTCAGCCACATCTTTCAGGCGAATACGACCACCCTTTGTAGAAGTGACAACAAGCTCGCCGAGCTGTTCTGCATTGGCAAATTCTCCATTTACGCCCAGGGAGCGTTTCATGCCTCCTACGGTAATCTGACCACTGGGAATAATGCGATTCTCGTACCCTACGGCGCTCTGAATATCGTCGAGGCTTACGCCTGCCTGAGCGACCTTAAACATGTCGACGTTGATCTGTATCTCGCGGTCAAGCGCACCAACGATGTCGACGCGGCGAATCTCCGTTAGCGATTCAATCTTGTCCTGCATATCCTCACCATACTTCTTCAACTGTTCGAGGCTATAGTCGCCAGCGATGTTGATGTTCATGATGGGCACTTCCGAAATATCGATGTCTATTACCTGGGGATCGTTCTCGAGATCCGTGGGAAGATCCTGCTTCGCCCGATCGACGGCATCTTTTACATCCTGCTTCGCCTTGTCGATCTCTACATCGGTTTGAAACTCTACGATTACGTTTGAGAAATCCTGCAGGGAATTACTCGTCATCTTCTTGATACCCGAAATAGACTTTATCTCCTTCTCAAGTTGCTTCGTGATGAGGTTCTCTACGTCTTCAGGTGGACCGGGATAAACCGTCGCTACGTAGATCTGCGGAAATACTACCTCGGGAAACTGTTCCTTAGGCATACTATTGTAAGCCATGATCCCAGCCAGCGTAATGATGACCGTTCCCACGTAAATGCTGATCTTGTTGTCTATGGCCCAACTGGTGGGCTTAAATTCTTTACCTGCGTCTTGCATAAGTCTGGGGTTAAGCGCGGCGCGTGAAACAAATCCCACGCGCTACGCTGTGGTCATTAAATTTTGATGATCGTGCCTTCGTTGAGCCCCTGGTATCCGACGGTGATGACTTTGTCACCCGCGGTCAATCCCTGTACCTGGGCCCTGCCATCGAAGACGCCATCAATGACAACTTTCTTCTTGGCAGCGACGGTGCGCCCATCGCGCTCCTGCGCGACGTACACGACTTTTTCGCCGTTCACCTCCTGTATCACATTCACTGGAACAGCCAGCGCGTTAGGAATCGACTGATACACCACCTTCAACACGACTGACATGTTTGCACGAAGGTCCTGGTTGCCGCTTACCCTGGCCTCTACAGCAAACGTACGTGACAATTGATCGATGCTTCGTCCTACGAACGTTACTTTCGCTTCTATGTCTCTCTTCAGGTCCGGAATCGTGACGATAACCTTGTCGCCCTTCTTGATGTTGAGTACATAGGCCTCAGATACTTGTGCCTTCACCTTGAGGTCGCTGTTATTTACTACGCGCACGGCAGGCGCGCCAGGCATGATGTTCTGTCCAACCTTTACGGTAACCTCATCCACCACACCATTGATCGGCGACTTGATACGCGTTTGATCGTTCTGCTCATTCAGCGCGGCAAGCCTCCTCTCAAGACCGTCTTTGCTATTCTTGGCCTGGAGGTACTGCACCTCGGTTCCAATTTTCTGATCCCAGAGATTTTTCTGGCGATCAAAAACGGTATTGGCCAAATCCAGCGAGGCCTTCAGCTCGTCGATGTTTCGAAGGATGAGCGTGTTGTCAACCTGCGCTAATGTCTGGCCCTTGCGAACCTCCTGACCTTCCTGCACGGATACATTGGTGATGACGCCCGGCATTTTCGTACTGACCTGAATATTTTCTTCCGACTCAATTGATCCTTGCGTCTGCACGAAGTGCTCGAACTTTGAAGGCTGAAGCTCCTTCACGATCACTTCTTTAGACTTAACCGCCGAAGAGTCTGGATTTTCCTTGGCAATTTCGCTTTCGAGCTTTTTGATATCCTTCACCAGGGCGACCTGCTCCTGTTTCAGTTTGTCAAGTCTTGCCTTCTTATCTTGCTCAGGAGTTGTCGCGCTGCAAGCGACCAAAACTGCCGCCAATGCCAGTGCTGAAATCCTGCTGTAAAGAGTCGTATTCATATCGATAGTTTTCATTGCAATTACTTGGTTTTAGGGGTTTCGTATTTTGTGGGGTCGATCTTTGAATAGGCCACGTCGAGGTCTGTTTTCGCCGAGATCGCATCGAACAGAGCATTATAGTAGTTCACTTGTGATTCGCGCAAAAGACTTTCTGCGTCGATTACTTCAATGTTGGATCCGACGCCCTGCTCATACTTGATCTTGGTTATTTTGGCGACCCGATCGGCGAGTTCCATGTTCTCGCGCTGTGAGCGAAGCGTTTCAATAGAGTTCTTATAAGTTACCGTGTTCTGCTGGATGCTGAGATCGATGCTCTGGCGCAGCGACGTGAAACTATTCTGCACTTTCAATAGTTCAAGTCTGGCCTGCTGCGTCTGGTAATTGCGCTGCAGCCCGCTGAAGATGGGTACTTTCAGGGAAACACCAAATGAAGAAAAGGGGTACCATTTGTCTGGGCCCACCATACCGTTATCGCTGATGTCTGTGTTGGTTTTGAAAATTCCTCCGATACTAGGCGACTGTGTGCTGTAGCCACCATTCCAAAAGCCAACCAGCGACGGGTGCGAATTCGAAAGCTTGTTTTTAACGTCGAGTTGGAGCAGGTCACGCTGCGTTTCAAGCATCTTATATTCGATCCGTTCCTTGTAATCCCATCCGTCCTCGTATTCGTTAAAAAGGTTTTCGTTCACTTTCAGATCACTCAGGGTACCACGGATAACGATTTCACTGCTGATGGGATAGTTCATCTGGAATTTCAACAGGCCAATACTCAGCGATTGCAGGTTGAGAAACTTCAAGCGCTCTGCCTTGAGATTATTGAGCGTAACCCGAATACGGTCCACATCAATTGCCTCAGCAAAACCGTTCTCGTTCAAAGCGATCGTCGTGCGCAACAGGGAGTCTACACGCGCAATATTATTATCGAATAGTCCGATACGCTCATTGTTTACAAGCACTGCGTAGTAGGCTTTTGTTACGTTCTCTATGACCTTGATCTGCGTTTGCTCGGCACTTCGCGTTGCCAGTTGCTTGTATGTATCAGCCGCTTTCAGCCCCACGAGGTAGGTCGTGCTGAACAACAGTTGATTTACCGTCACACCTGCATTACCGCTACTGGGCAGCTGAAAGAAGTTCGGAGAAGCAACAACAGCGTCGTCGGGAAGACCCAGGTCGATGTCTGGATTGAATCCTTTGGCAACAGCGTACTGTGCAAAGAACCGGGGCAACTTGTTGCTATGCTGAAGGGCGACGCTTCCTTCTACCTGCGGCAAACCAATACCGGTGGTCTCCCGCACTTTGGCTGTCGCTATCTGCTCATCGACATGGGCATTCTTCACTTCGATGGTATTTTCCATCGCAAAACGGATACAATCGTCTAACGTGAAGGCTGTGGGCGTTTGTTGTGCGCGCGCTACACCAGCCATCAATACAATCGCGAACAGGGTTTGGGATAAACGTTTCATATCAGGAGTTTGAGAGTTCTATTTGGGTTTCTTTGCATTTCAGATACTTCTTTCGGCCTTTCTCTGTAAGCAGGCCAAATACGAAGTGGTCAAATATCTGGAGTTGTACTTCTGCGATTTTGAAATGTGATGTCGGGAATATGCGATCGTCAAACGCCAGCTGCACCAACTCCATCCGCATGGTTGCCATGATCTCCAGGTCGAGTTCCGGCCTGAAGTAACCCTGCTCCACACCACGCTTCAGATTACTGATCACCGATTCACGGATAAACTTCTTCTTGCTCTCGACCCATACATTCCAGGCACGTGGATGATACTTTTCCAGGTCAAACATCAACGACGGATTGATCTCGCTCATCGTGCGCTTCAAACATTGCGATATCTTTGAAAGCTCGTCGATGGCATCTATGGCCGCCGACTGAATAGCATCGAACTCACCCATTATGCGCTCAATGTGCGATTGAACGGCCGTCGTCACGATGTCTTCCTTGTCTTCGAAGTGTTGATACAACGTCTTCTTGGACACTGACAAGTGCCGCGCGATATCGTCCATTGAAATACTTCTCACCCCGTATTTGGTGAAGAGGTTTTCGGCACCCCTGATGATCTTTTTTCTGATATCAACGTCTTCCATAAGGCCGGCAAAACTATGGAAACTATTTACATTACAAAAGTTTCCGTAGTTTCCTTGAACGCGTAATTGTGCTTTCTGTTAGGGTTTTCGCCCAGTTTTTTCAAATTTTTTTGGATTTCCGAGGTCTCAATCGTTTGAACTCGCTTCTGCGGACGCAGATCTTTTCTCCTGCCAGGAGCACCACTTTTCCTTCATCTTCTGTTTGACGAGTTCCCGCTCTTCCGGTGTCATGGAAGAAAACTTATCGCGGCATCGCGCGCGCCAGTAAGCACGCTTGCGCTCGTAATGATGGCCTTTGCCACCAAACCCCCAGAACAGCAACTTGGACAGCAGCAGCAAGCCAAGCGCCTGCCAGATGGTGATCAGCGGGCCGTTAAAGAGCGCGGGAACAAGCCAGTTCCAAAGCAGCATGGTGACAAATCCTACCACAAAGATTCCCGTGATAGCCAACAGCCCAAATGCCACTATTTTCCCAACCTTATTCATCGCCTGATTATTAAAATCCTGATTTATTAATTAGATGTCGTTATAGATTTTCTGGAGTTTCTTGCGTAGCGCAAGGATCGCATACCGCTTCCGTGATAGCAGCGTGTTGATCGATATCCCCGTCTCTTCGGCAATCTCCCGGAAGCCCCGGTCCTCGATCTCGTTCATTACAAATATCTCCCGCTGCTCGGCAGGTAGCTCGTCGAGGGCATCCATGATGGCGTCCCAGATAGCATCCCGCAGGTAAGCATCTTCCGGCGTGTTGCCCAGGTCGGGCAAAATGTCCTGAAGTGTCAGCGGCGCATCGTCATCCATTCCCGCGGCCATGCCGATTTCCGCCCGCTGCGGACGAGCAGCGTCGCGCCGGTAGCGATCGATGATCTTATTACGCGCCACAGAAAATAGCCACGACGTTACGCGATCGAGCGATTCGATCGTGTCGTATCCGGCAACAAACTGAAAAAATACGTCCTGGAGGATGTCTTCAGCCTCCTCAACCGAGGATACCCGGTTGCGTATGAATCCCAACAGTTTGTCTTTCTCTCTGAGAAACGTCTGTTCTTTTATTTGCATGGCCATGTCCATGTCCATCCCTTTGCCCATTGCTTGTGACTTATAAGTCGGGCCGGACTGGCAGATTATTGTAGCGCTGTGAATTTATTTTCAATAGGACCCACGAAGGGTATCGCGCGCCAAACTTCGGGCATTCCAGCGCCAATTCCCAGTTTTTCCCAGGTCATCTCGGCGAACCCAACCGGTTCTGTTTCGTTTGCAGATTTTCAGCCGACGTAAACCGGCGGTGCATTCGATTGAGCCGGGATTCTGTTTAGATTTAACTGATACACCTGGTACATGAACTATCTTAAAAAATACGCGACAATCTTCGCAGGTCCCCTGGCTGCTGTCTTTCTTTTGATGATCATTCCTCCGGATTTCATTTCACCGGGCGCTAATAAAGTATTGGCCCTGGCGGCGTGTATGATCGTGTGGTGGATATCAGAGGCCGTGCCCGTCGCCGTAACCGCGTTTCTTCCACTCGTGTGTTTTCCGCTACTGGGCATCATGGACATGAAGTCCGTATCTGCCGCGTATGCCAATCCGATCATTTTTCTGTTTCTCGGAGGCTTCCTGCTCGCGCTGGCGTTGGAAAAGCACAAACTTCATGAACGTATGGCCTTGAATCTGATACGTCTCACGGGTACATCGGGCAACGGTATCATTATGGGTTTCATGATCTCGACGGCATTCATCAGTTTGTGGATCAGCAATACCGCTACTGCCATGATGATGTTACCCATCGCGTTGTCGGTGATCAACCTGGTGCGCACCAACGACCACCAAATGCCCCACGAACTCCCCAGGTCGGAAAGAAACTTCGCGATGGGATTAATGCTGATGGTCGGTTATGCCGCGACGCTGGGCGGGCTCGGAACAATCATCGGTACACCTCCAAACATGGTGTTCGCCGGTTTGCTGGACGAGTTCTACCACCAGAAACTTGACTTTGGAAAATGGATGCTCGTTGGCGTACCGGTAGCCACTGCGTTGTTGCTCACCACTTACCTCATCATTACCCGCATCATGTTCCCTAATCGAATAGCCCATGTAAAAGGCTCGGAGGTACTCATCACTTCGCGGCTTGCTGCCCTGGGTCCGATCCGGCGTGAAGAAAGGCGCGTGTTGGCTGTATTCGCGCTCACCTCCATCTTTTGGATTTTCCAACAAGCGTTGAACACCTATGTTTTTGGAAAGGAAGTCCTCAACGATACCAATGTGGCCATGTTGGGGGGACTGTTCATGTTCCTGGTTCCTGCCGATGCCGCGCGGCGACAATTTTTACTGGATTGGCGCGACACCGTTAATGTTCAGTGGGGCATTCTGTTTCTTTTTGGCGGAGGACTTGCCCTCGCCGCCGGATTGGAAAATGCAGGAATCATTCAGGCCCTTGGCAAGTGGATCTCCAGCGAAAGCGTGTACAGCGGATGGACCGTATTCGCTTTGATCCTGGTGACGGTCGGTTTGTCAGAGATCATGAGCAACGTGGCCCTCGTCCAGATCTTCGTTCCAGTAGTATTCGGCATGGCCGACGGGCTTGGCGTCGATCCCGTGCTGCTGGCTATGCCGGTAACCCTTAGCGCCAGCATTGGATTCATGTTTCCCATCGCCACGCCCGCTAATGCGATTGTATTTTCGTCAGGCTATATTCGGATGAAGGACATGTTCTGGGCGGGGCTATTACTGGACCTCACCTCGATTGCCGTTATCCTGCTCGCTTCACTTACCCTCGTGCGCTGGATTTACGGGTGATTGGCGCCAAAATGGCCTGCTGCGTAGGAAATCCGGCGTGAGGCGCATCCGTTGCCGCACCGCCAAAAGTGCAGAATTTTCGTTCGCCGGTGCAGGTTGGCACAATATCTGGCTTAA
>DATHKA010000049.1:0-6500 GCA_035489615.1 Chryseolinea sp. | reverse complement strand
ATCGACCCTGGGCACCACACAGCCCCCGTGCCTGGACAAGTATTTTGTAAAGCACGCCCATTAATCTCAAAAAGTACTTCGGATGATCGGTTTATGCAATGCTTTGCGTGCTGATTATCAAGCGATTACAGCCGAATCAATCGGTGCCCGTGCGACTAAAGTTTTCCCGTTATAGGACATTAGTCATCACGCCGTTCCAGATATACAGGCTATTTTTGAGCTTGAGTTGGCAATAGTGTGCCGGGTCAGGTCCAGGGAAGTCGCAAAAAACTGCTTCCTGTGGCTTACCTCGACGCCCTTAAACCGATGAACCTACAGATTTGCTGGTTAAATAGATCCGATCAGCCAATCAACAGATCAACCAATAATATGAGCACTGTAAAGATCCTGGGTATTGATTTTTTCAACGGCAGCGTGAAAGACGCGGTGAAGGCACTCAAGTCTGGCGGATTTATGGTGGTGCCTTCTGGTCCCGGCCTGAAAACCATCAAGCAGGAGCCTACCTATTACAGGAGCCTGCGCTACGCAGATATCGCCATCGCCGACAGTGGATACATGGCGCTGATCTGGAACCTTTTCAATTCGCAAAAGGTGAATCGTATTTCGGGCCTCGAATTTCTACGGGAATTTTTCGCCGACAAGGACGTGCAGAAATCGAAATTCGTGCTCGCCGATCCGACGTCGAAAGATTCCGAGATCAACCGAAACTATTTGAACAATCTAGGCTTTTATATAAAAACGGAAAACTCTCACGTTGCACCGATGTATGACAAGGGCAACATCGTAGATCCCGTATTGCTTGCGAAAATCGAGCAACAGCGGCCAGACTACGTGTTGCTGAACATTGGCGGCGGCACGCAGGAGATCCTCGGTGCGTACCTGAGAAAAAACCTCAGTTACAAGCCCGCGATCATCTGTACTGGCGCGGCGATCGCGTTCCTCACGGGACGCCAGGCAGGAGTGCCAACGTGGGCGGACAAACTTTATCTCGGATGGCTCGTTCGGTGCATTCACAAGCCCAAAGTGTTCATCCCGCGATACCTGGATGCTTTTCCGTTATTTTTACTGCTCGTTAAATATGGCAAGCGCGCGCCGCTGGTCGTATGATTTTACCTTGATTGTTAATGACCGAACACATGAATAAAGACTCCAGAATTTACGTGGCGGGCCACCGCGGCATGGTGGGTGGTGCCATATATCGCAAGCTCGCGAATGAAGGGTTCACCAACCTTATTGTCGCTTCTTCGAAAGAACTCGACCTGAAAAATACGGTCGCCGTGGATCAATTCTTCAATCAGGAAAGGCCCGAATTCGTATTCCTGGCTGCTGCAAAAGTAGGCGGGATACTCTCTAACAATACCTATCCTGCCGATTTCCTGTACGACAACCTCATGATCCAGAATAATGTGATCGAGGCATCCTTCCGCTACAATGTGAAGAAGCTGTTGTTTCTCGGATCGTCGTGCATCTATCCTAAGTTCGCACCCCAGCCCATCCGTGAGGACAGCCTCCTCAGCGGTTACCTGGAACCTACGAACGAGGCTTATGCGATTGCCAAGATTGCCGGCATCAAGCTATGCCAGGCGTATTATAAACAACACGGTCGCCATTTTATGTCGGCTATGCCTACCAACCTCTATGGCTACGGCGACAACTATCATCCGCAGAACTCACACGTGCTACCCGCGTTGCTTCGCCGCTTCCACGAGGCGAAAGAAGCCGATAAAGACGAAGTGATCATCTGGGGAAGTGGGGCGCCCCTTCGCGAATTCATGTTTGCTGACGACCTCGGCGCTGCTTGTGTGTTCCTCATGGAGAATTACGACCAACCGGAGATTGTGAACGTCGGCACGGGAGAAGAAATCTCTATCTTGGATTTGGCTCACCTCATCGCGAAGACGGTCGGCTATAAAGGACAAATCGGCTTTGATAAAACAAAACCGGATGGCACCCCACGCAAGCTGATGGATTCGACGAGACTGCACAGCTTAGGGTTTCGACATAAGGTTAACCTGAAGGAAGGAATAAGGCTGACCTATGAAGACTTTTTGAGCAAGGTGTCGGATTATAGCGTGATAAAATAGTGACAATTAGTAATGAGTAATGAGTAATGAGTAATGAGTAATTAGGGAGGGCGCTTGAAGCCCATGTCCGTACAAATTGGTTCGAAGGTTAATAAATAGTAAAACTTTAAATTGCGTTTACATTGGTCTGCGAGATGAATGATGATAAACATCCAATCTACAGATCAACAAATCAACAAATCAAAAAATGAAAAAGGCATTCATTACCGGGATTACAGGTCAGGACGGCGCTTACCTTGCAGAGTTTCTACTCGACAAGGGATATGAAGTGCATGGCTTGAAGCGTCGCTCATCACTCTTTAACACCGCGCGTATCGACCATATCTATCAGGATCCGCACGACAGGGGCGCACGAATGAAGCTGCACTTCGGCGACCTCACTGACTCGACGAACCTGATCCGCCTGATTCAGGAAATTCAACCTGACGAAATATACAACCTCGGTGCCATGAGCCACGTGCGCGTGAGCTTCGATATGCCCGAATATGTGGCAAATACTGATGCGATCGGCACACTCCGTATTCTGGAAGCCGTACGCTTGCTGGGACTTACTGAAAAGACGCGTATCTACCAGGCATCAACGTCTGAGCTATACGGCAAGGTGCAGGCAGTACCTCAGTCTGAAACGACACCATTTTATCCTCGCTCACCTTATGCCGTGGCCAAACTGTACGGCTACTGGATCACGGTGAACTACCGCGACGCCTATAACATGTATGCCTGCAACGGCATCCTCTTTAACCACGAGTCGCCCCTGCGCGGTGAAACCTTCGTATCCCGAAAAGTTACACGGGCCGTAGCACGCATGGTGCTGGGTCTGCAAAAGAAAGTGTACATGGGTAACATCGACTCGAAACGCGACTGGGGACACGCCCGTGATTATATTGAAGCGATGTACCTTATCCTTCAGCAGCCGAAGGCCGAGGATTACGTTATCGCTACCGGCGAAACGACCTCAGTGCGCGAGTTCATGCGCCGTTGCTTCGCGCACGTAGGCGCCAACCTGGTGTGGAAAGGTGAAGGAGTAAAGGAAGTCGGAATCATCGATTCGGTCGATACCACGAAAGTCGAAGGCTGTGCGTTGAAGGCCGGAGAAGAAGTGGTGAGCATCGATCCGAGATATTTCCGTCCTACGGAAGTTGATTTGTTGCTGGGTGATCCTACGAAGTCAAAGACGATCCTGGGATGGAAGCCGAAATATGATGTGGACATGTTGCTCCAGGAGATGGTGGATGCGGATATTGAGCTGATGAGGGGAGAGAATGTGTTGAAGCAGGGCGGGTTCAGGGTTTATAATTTTCATGAGTAATTGACAATTAACAATTGATAATTGATAATTAGAGGGCGCTTAGGGCGCCCTTTAGTTTTTTGATGCCAGTCTGAAGACTAGGAGGGGTTCATCGCCAGATCACAGGGCGCACAAGTCTCCCGCCAGGTGAGTGCAAACCTTATAGTCCGTATGGGAGACTTGCGCCAACTGCTGCGCTAGGTGCTTTCATTAGTGCCCTCTCTTGCACAATCCTTTTGGCACGTTCATTCGCCTGCACGCTGAAGGCCAGTGCAACAATCAACAAAGCCAGACGTATGAAGTCGGTCATGGTTATAGTGTATAGTCTCCAACTGCCTCCGGTTGAAATACCACGTCAACAATTTCGAACTGACGCAGTCCCGTCGGTGTGTTCCAGGCGATGATGGTACCAGCTTTCCGTCCGAGGAGGGCGAGGCCTGCGGGTGAGAATACGGATATGCGGTTCACGCGCGTATCCACCTGCCCCGGATAGGTCACCGTTACTTCGACCTCGCCGTCATTGACGCGATCGCGCAGGAGCACGGTGGAGTTCATGGTGATTACCTTTTTGTCGATGTCTTCAGGCGCGAAGATCCGCGCTCCGTTCAATTCGTAAGTGAGCCGCGCGCAAATGGTTGGCGGCACGGAAGATGTCGGTGCGCTCATGATGGCCATGAGTCGTCGGTAGTCGTTCAATGTAATCAGTCGTCCCTGCATGTCTTGCGTGTTTCAGTTATGTGTTCGCCCATGTCAAATGATGCGCGACTTTATTTATCTGTTAGTGAAATCCGTGCCAGGCTGGAAACGATGGCGAATAGTGCGCTACGACGGACTTGTCCTTGAGATCAGTGGATAGAAACTACCCAGTGGGGTGAAACGCCCCGCTAGCAAGAGGGAATGGATTTGGAACTTGAGAAGCTGATGTGCTACCTTGCGTCAGCCCATAGCTATAAAGCCTGGCGCGCGAATCGCTATCAGCCTGGCACAAGAATCCATTTTCAACCGGAACGACCTTCATGAGCACGCGTATAAACAGCAGCGATTTGAAACTGAAAGAGCGGGTAAAAGAGCTTAAATGCCTCTATGCCATTACGCGCTTTGCCCTGGAAGCAGACAACGATGAAGAAGCACTGCTGCGTGAGACCCTGCGGCTTTTGCCGGAGGCGATGCAATTTCCCGACCTGGCCGAAGTAAGCATCGAAGCGCTTAAGGCCGTCTTTGAAACACCCGGATTTGCGCGTTGCAAGGCACACATTTCCGCACGACTGGAAGTGAAAGGTAAGGCGCGCCGTTCGTTCGGAACGATACGGGTAGGCTACCGGCCGGATAACCCGTCCACAAAGGGTAAAGCCGCGGCGCCGGGTAAATCAGGGCCGGCCTTCCTCAAGGAAGAAAAAAATCTGCTGAAAGCCATCGCCCGCGAGGTTTCGCTTTTTATCAATAAGGTGCACATGGCCGAGAGCAACAAGACGCTCGAACTGCAGCTGCAGCATTCCGACCGCCTGGCGTTCGTTGGCGAGTTAAGTGCCGGCATCGCGCACGAACTGAATGAGCCGCTGGGACGCATCCTCGGTTTTGCCCAACTTATTCAAAAGAACGGGTCGCTCGCGGGTCAGCCTGCGGACGACATCGAACGGATCATCAAGGCGTCGTTGTATACACGCGAGATCATCAAGAAGCTCATGTTGTTCTCACGGCAGATGCCGCGACAGGTCATTGCCGTAGACCTGAATGCCATCATCGCCAACATCCTTTATTTTATCGACGTAAGGTTTCAGGATCGGAAGGTCGAAGTAGTGCGCAGGCTGGATCCCCACCTGCCGGAAATACAGGCCGACCCGGTGCAGCTAAGCCAGGTGCTGGTGAACCTCATCACCAATGCCGTGCACGCCATGCCCAAAGGAGGTGTTATCAAAGTGACGACCAAGCGCGATGACAAGCACGTACGGTTGAGCATTGCTGATACAGGACACGGGATGACGGCCGAGATAAGAAAGAAGATCTTCGAGCCGTTCTTTACAACCAAGCCGGTGGGACAGGGAACAGGACTCGGACTTTCGGTGGTGCAGGGAATCATCGAGGACCATAAAGGGAAGATATCGGTTGTGAGCGCGGTGGGGAAGGGGACGAGGTTCGATATTAAATTGACAATTGACAATTGAGAATTGACAATTAGGACCCGCTATCGCGGGTGTTGAGGCGGTTAACGGCAATGAACTGATTGGGTGAAGTGAGTTAAGTAAAGCAGTTATGGGAGCATCGATGGTAAAAGAAACGAAGAAGGGGCGAACGAGCGTGGCGGGTAAAGGTGTGCTTGCGCATGGCGATACCGTTAGCGTGCTCATCGTCGATGATTCGCCGGAGAGCATAGAGCTTATCCGGCGCAATCTGCAGCCACGGGGATACAAGATCTATTCGGCAGACAATGTGCAATCCGCAGTAAAACTGTTGGGTTCGATACCCATAGACCTGCTCATTACGGATCTTCGGATGCCAGGGCAGAGTGGCATTGACCTCGTGCGTCATGCGGCAGAAAACTACCGGAACATCGGGATACTCGTGGTAACGGGATTTCCTTCCATTCAAGGCGCGATCGAATCGATCAAGATCGGGGCGGAAGAATACCTCGTGAAGTCTTTCACGGACGACGAACTCTTTGCTGCCGTGGATCGCGTGCTGTCCCGTTCCGGTCGACCGGGTCGCGTCCAGGCCACGAGTCATCAATTCGGCATCATTGGAGACTCGGACGGGATGAAGAAAGTATACAGTCGCATTCAGAAGGCACGGTCCACCAACGCGACGGTCCTCATCCAGGGCGAAAGCGGCACCGGAAAGGAGCTAGTAGCCCGGGCGTTGCACTATGGCGGCGTCAGTTCCAATGCACCCTTTGTACCCGTGAACTGCGGCGGCATTCCCGATACGCTTCTCGAGAGCGAGTTGTTCGGCTACGTGAAAGGCGCGTTCACCGGCGCCACGGAAACGCGTGCCGGCTTCTTTCAGACTGCCGACGGAGGTACGATCTTCCTCGACGAGATCAGCAACACCAGCCTGGCGATGCAGGCGAAGTTGCTGCGCGTGCTGCAGGAAAAGGAATTCTACATGGTGGGCTCGAAGAAGACCCTCAAAGT
>DATHKA010000048.1:0-13851 GCA_035489615.1 Chryseolinea sp. | reverse complement strand
GCTATTCCAATCCCAATCCGGACGAGTTCATTTCCAAGCTTTGTATGCTGGAAGGAACCGAAGACGGCGTTGCCACATCGTCTGGAATGGCCGCCATGTATTGCAGCATGGCGGGTATCCTCAGCAGCGGTGACCACGTGCTCGCCTGCCGTTCCATATTCGGGTCAACTCACCAGATTCTAAATACCATATTTCCACGGTTCGGGATATCGCACAGCTATGCTGACGTTGGATCTCCGGAAGAGTGGGAGAGCAGGATTCAGCCCAATACCCGGATGATTTTTGTCGAGACGCCATCGAACCCGGCGTTGGATATGATCGATCTGGAATGGCTGGGAAAGCTGGCTAAGAAGCATAACCTTATTCTGAACGTCGACAATTGCTTTGCTACCCCTTATCTGCAAAATCCCGCCCGTTTCGGGGCACATCTGGTCACGCACTCCGCCACCAAGTTCATGGATGGACAAGGTCGCGTAATCGGTGGCGCTGTATTGGGAACGAAGGAGTTGATCAAGCAGGTGCGGTTCTTTGCGCGGCACACAGGCCCCACGTTATCGCCCTTTAACGCGTGGTTGCTGTCGAAGAGTCTGGAGACCCTGGCCGTTCGCATGGAGCGACATTGCGCAAATGCCCTGTCACTGGCTACCTGGCTGGAATCGCATCCGGATGTTTCGCTGGTAAAATATCCCTTCCTCCCGTCACACCCTCAATTCCAACTAGCCAAGAAGCAGATGCGTCTGGGCGGTGGGCTGGTTACCTTCGAAGTGAAGGGTGGCATTGAACAGGGACGGCAGTTTCTGAATGCGTTACAGATGATTTCGCATACGCCCAACCTGGGAGATACACGCACGATTGCGATACATCCGGCCTCGACTACACATTCCAAGCTAACTGATGAAGAACGGGCCGCTGTGGGCATTATGCCTGGGCTCATTCGAATCTCCGTCGGATTGGAAGACATCAAAGACATTGTTGCCGACGTTGATCAGGCGCTCAAGGCCAGCGGACCGAAATAGGCGCTGAAAGGTATAGGCATCGCACACGAAGATCACACGCGTACGTTCGGTACCAACTCGCCGCTCTCTGGCCTAGGGGTCAGTACGTTGGCATTTCCGGGTCGATCTCCCGGGCCCAGGCAAGTATTCCTCCCTTGAGATTGTACAGGTTGGTGAACCCGTGATTCTTCTCCAGCCACTGCACCATGTTTCCACTTCTGGCGCCACTGCGGCAGTGAATGATAACCTGTTTGTTGCGATCTACTTTGTCGACGTTTGAGGGAATGTCGCCCTGGGGAATAAGTTCGCCGCCGAGGTCGCAGATGTCAAACTCGTGGGGTTCACGAACATCAATCAATTGGAAATCTGCGCCCGAATCTTTAAGCGCTTTGAGTTCCTGTACGGTCACTTCTTTCATAGACTAAACGACAAGGTGGATCGAGGAATGGTTTGAAGTGTACATAGTTAATGTTGCCGCGGCTCATTCACAAGTGCGTTGAGCATTTCAGCAGCAAAAAATCTGACCAAGTTCTGTCCACAGGGATAAACAAAAAAGGGCGTCCTATTGAACGCCCTTCAGTTTCCTGGCCAATCCAGTTGGAATAAGGTCTAATTCATTGGCTATTTGCGCAGTCCCCAAACATGAGCCCGGGATGCAAACTTCGCCCGAACGTTGCTCTTCGAAATGCTTCCGGGCAATTTATAGGTTGCCTGGCGGCTGCCACTCGCCGGAACGGTGATATCGCTGAGATTGGCGTATGCCCCGCCCGTAAGATCAAACGTATGTTCGATCTGAACGTCATCGAAAGTTTCCCAGGCATTGATATTTGCCAGAGTGTATGCTCCGGGTATAATGTCACGATCGGCCGCAGCCTCGAATCCCCCGTCAACAAAATCGACGTGATGCACTTCGAAATTCATTGGATTTGCCGTTCCCTCGTAGTATACGGCGCTGACGCCGAACACAGCGTCACCAACCTCCTCACTGATCAGATCGGCAAAAACCGTGGGAATAAATACTTCTTCTGACCTCGGCGTTGTGGCTGCAGAGAACGAGCCCGTGAGCGCATCGAAGTCAGTTCCGTCACCGATCCACAGGATCAAATCCAGATCCACATCGTTATAACTGGGATCCCAAAGGAGGCCGATTAACCTGCCGTCTTCCTGTTTTACCGTTACCGTGTGTTTGGTGTTGGCACCCAACTGACCTCCTGTGCCTGCCCCGGTCAGCGTTATCTCGATCCTTTCATTCTCATCCCACAGGAAATCGGAATAAAACCTCAATGAAAGCTTTGCTGTCGACGATCCCGCAGGAATGGTCAATTTCCCATAGGTACCTCCAACAACATAAAAATCATAATATTGAGAAGGAACGTCCTCGTTATAAGCCCACACACTGTCGAGCGCCGTGGCTACCGTTTGAATGTCATCGTAATTGAACGCGTAATCAACCGTGATATCCTGACCCGCAGCTTTGTCCAGCGTAAGTTCAATGTCCAGTGTTCCATCGCTTTCGTTTATCGTTGTCGTGGTTGTAGTGAACGATACTTTCGGTCCGAGATCGTCGCTGTGCAGCGTTATCGTAGTAGAGGACACGGAACCGAGCGTAGCAGTGCCGCTCGCACTGAGAGTGATAATAATTGTTTCATCCGCCTCGACAACATCATCCTGTTTAATCTGCAGTTGCAATGTTCCGCTCGTAGAGCCTTTTGCAATGCTAATAGATCCGTAGGTTCCCATAGCCTGATAATCATTGCTGGAACTTGTCCCTTCAGTAGCCGTTCCTGACAAACTGTATCCAACTTGAATATCATTGGGAGAGGCTACGTCCAATTGCACCAGCACATCGATAGTTCCGGCACTTTCGTCAACGGTGCGTGTCGCCTGCTGGAAACTCACAACAGGAATCACCGGATCTTCATCGTCTTTGCAGGAGAATAAGGCCACGCTCATCGCGGCGATCGCTGTCATGGATAGGTGGCGCATCAGATACCTTTTCATATTTTAGCTAGGTTAGAGTACTAAGTTCAGGTCAGAAGTTATTTATTTACTTTCAAAAAACGCGGCCGGGTCATACTTTTTTGTTTTTCTTATTCAGGATCACTTGGATCAAAGAAAACGAAACTCCAACCGGAGCACGGATTGTAAAACTCGTAGAGTCCTTCATCCAGTTTGAATACATAGGTGTTATCGCCTTGCGTCAGTAGCTCCAGATAGACATTGATCGCATCTTTGCTTGAATCCGGTATATCAGGACCGGAAATCGTTATATCATCAGCGAAATTAAAGATGATATGGTTCTCATTCAGCACAGGCGTGAATTCGCGCAAGGCGAAAGTGAAACTGTCGTCAGAATTCTGGATGATAAATCCGATCGAATTCATTTCACCCCGTTGAGTCTCGTAGCCGTAGTACAGTTGCATGGCCAAGGCGCCGGGAATACTCGCCGTAATTTCGTCTACCACGACTTGTCCGTGGTCTCTAATGTTCTGCAGGGGTGCCACGTAGAAATCGCTTACCTCCGGGAAGGTCCTTCCACTGAGGTCACTCAATGTCGTCTCCAATATTATGTCATCATTTTGCGACGTTTTTCCGGAAATGGCGTGCATGGTCATGGGCGTAGCGCAACCGTTGAACGTACTCTCGGACAGGGACGAAAGCTTCAGCGACGAAATTTTAATGTTATTTCCGAAGTAATTGCCCTGGAGAGGCTCATCCAATATCAGCGAATCTCCCTGTAGCAAATAGGCCGTGGCGAGGTCGATGCTCTGAAGGGTTGCCGTATTACTTTTTCGTGAGGCAGAGGTAAAGGTAACATTTCGTGTGATCTGATCGAGTGATAGAAATATCATCAGATCTTTGTTCTTATAGCTTAACCTCACCGAAGAACTGAATTTCTGAAAATCGGAGGCAATACTGTCGAGGTATGTGGAGATGGTACGGCCAAGCAGCACCTCATCCGTCGGATTGGCACGTTGGAAAACCAATATGGTCGGCGTACCCGGGTCTGTCTTACTGGAAAAAACCAGGCTATTATCTGGTGTTTTGTTGGCGTAATTGAACTCATACTCTGCCTCGAACGTCGCCTGGTTCCGTTCGAAGAGAAAACTGAACATGCAGTGACTTTCCAGGATCAGCTCAAGCCCAAGGGAATTGTCTATCCGGTAAGTTATCGTTTGCTCATAGTACGTTCCGTCATCCGCTCCAAGGTCGGACTGTATCGTGACATTGCCATTGCCGCTGAAGTTCAGAAGGACCCAATAGGATCCCGAATTATCCTCGGGCGTGTATTTAAGTTTCCAGGGGCCGGACGTCAGATCCTGTCGCAGCGCCGCGATGGCTTCCGCCGATCGCTCGTCTGCACTTTTGTCAAATACAGCAATGTCATCATCCTTGCATCCAGTCAGAATGACGATCAGCATCACGAGCAGATATACCGTTTTCCTCATCATGGCAGCTTCGCTTGGATAATGTTACGCACACTCAGTAAGTCAACGCCGGTAACTGCCAGATAGTGGTTGAGAACACTGCTATATTTCGTTCTCAATTTGGCGCGGCCTTCGTTGCGCATATCACAGGCCGCGTCGGTACAGTCCGTTTCGTCGTCTATGTATTTTTCATAGAAATCGGGATTATACAGGATGAACGACACTGTTTCGGCGAAGTCTTCATTGAATGAACTTGTCGCATAGGGCGAAACGAATCCGCGTTGTAGTGCTTCTTCATCTGTAAGATTGTACCAGGAACCAACCGACGTGTAGCCCTCGGGGGAGATTTGCTGCCAGTTCGGCGGAAGGTTATACCGCTGATGAACAATGTGGGCAAACTCGTGGTAGATAACGTGTGTTTGCAGAAACACCCAATCCAGATCGGTCGGGTCGACGTTATTGACTTCCGTCAGGGTAATGCGTGCGCCAGCATCGGCCGTGCCCAGTGTTACCGTCCCGTCTCCGTTAAACATTTGAGACCCCACCATGACGATTTCGGCGGGTACGTGCTCGCGAAAGAACTCAGAGCCATTGGGCACGGCTACGAATGGATCAACCCAAAACTCATTCAGAAAGTCCATCATCGGTATCACGACCTCCCGGGAAGGCGGCGTAACGCGTTTTGTCTGGTCGACGTAACGGTCTACGTACTTGTATCGCACGGCAATACCATATCGGTCAGTGAAGTTCGTTTGTATATATTGATCGATCTCATCGTCCGACGGTGCCTCTGATCTTTCGGGCACATTGAGCTTTTCGTCTTCGTAACAGCCACTTGCTGTAGCGAGCACGAGGAGGATGAATAGGAAGGATGACCAATTTTTCATGCTGCTTTCACGTTACCTTGGGTTTGGCTCAAGTCCACCTACATCAATGGCGTTCTGCGGAATCTGTAGCACCTTACGCAGGTCCGTTTCGCCCAGGGTAATGGACGCACCGGTTTGCGTGATATGTGTTACGGGCAAATTGAAGCGTTTGATATCAAACCAACGGAGGCCTTCATGAATAAATTCCTTGTCCCGCTCATCGACGATAAAAGCCATTAGGGCTGCCTGAGCATTATTGGTTCGATAGTAGTTCTGAAGGAATGGCAGCGTCACCCTGGGTTTCTCTGTGTAGCGTTTATCAACGTAAATCTGCAGGTCTGCAAGGGCCGCCGAATTTTGCCCGGTGCTTGCGTATGCTTCTGCGCGATTCAACAATACCTCTTCACCCCTGAACAGCGGCATGATGGTATAGTTATAACCCACGTTCGAGGTGATACTCGTGCGTTCGAACAGGAATTGGTATTTAGCGAGTGCGTAGCCGTCAGTGCCGCGAATAAAGAGCGGATAGCGATTGCTGCGTCGAAGGTCTTCGGCGTTCCAGGGATTATTGTCGTAGAGCGAATTTACCTGGTCGATGCTGGGCCAGAAGCCCACGTTTATCGGATAGTTGGTTACCTGGCGGGCCAATAACAAATTGCTGTTGTCAGAAGGCGAAGTCATCAGGCGAAGAAACTCCTCTGTGTTTGTGTAATCCGCGAGTATGGTGGGAAGGTCCTTTATAAAAATGTCCGGATTGCTTCCCAGCATCTCCGTAGAATAGTTAATGCAATTTTCGAAGTCGCCTTTAAACAAATAGAACCGCGAGGCCAATGCAAGCGCAGCCGTGGAGGTAAAGTGGTACTTGCCGGAATTTTTGTAGAAGCGACCATCTACCAGTCTCATTCCCTCGCGAAGGTCACGTTCAACTTTGTCGTACACTTCAGCAACCGTATTTCGTGCGTACTGTTTGATAAATACGGTCTCCGGTTCTTCAACATAGGGTACACCCGCATCCGTTGTAGCGGTCTGTCTGTTGTAATGCTTAGCGAAGAGATTGACCAGCATAAAATGGCCGTAGGCTCTGGCGAGCAGCGCTTCGCCCCGTATGGCGCTTTTTAGATCTGCGTCTCCTTCCATTTCATCGATGATGGCCAGCACTTCGTTCGCGGGGGCAATGGCTTCATACGATCCCGCCCATATAAAGGATGGCGTGTCCTGGTTGTTGGACGACGTGGACTCCTCCCAGTTGTATGCCTGCACGTGTTCGGGGCGTTTGGTCGTCCCTTGTGTGTAACTTACCTCATCGGCCATCCACTCCGTGAAGGTATACGCCGCGCTGGGATAGGCACTGGTAAGCAGTTGCGCCGCCTTTTCAGCCGTATCCAGGTCAACGCGATTATCCGGATTCTCAGACAAAAAGCTATCGCATGCCGAAAGCATCAGCAGAATAGTCAAAGGATAAAAGCTCTTACGCGACAGTTTCATAACGTTTAACTAAAATCCAATCGAAATTGAAGTCGTAATGAGTCGGGGTTGCGGCAACGCCACACCTCCCGATGAAAAGAACTCCGGATCCTGCCCATTCAGTCTGGAGTCTGAATACAGCAAAAATAGGTTCATCGCCTCAACCGATAGCTTGGCCGTTGACATGCCCACTTTTCGAATCCAGTTGTTGGGGAGTGCATAACTGAGCCTGACTGACTTGAGGCGGATGTAGTCACCGTTCGCTACTCTTACCGTGCTCTTGTTATAAAGATCATAAGCTGACTGGTAATCAGGGTTGCCCGATTGCAATATGCGCTGGTCAAGGATAACCGGAATATCTGTGATATTCTCGTCGCCGGGAACCATCCATCGATTCACGAAGCTTTTTGAAAGGGAAGAGAAGTCTGTGTACTGGGGACTGAATGCGTCATTTAGCCTGATCTTATAATCGAACTTATAAGAAAGGAAAACACTCAGGGAAAAGCTCTTGTAGTTAAAAATATTGGTGAACCCGCCCGCGCCTCTGGGTTCTGCCGGTCCCTCGAACTTCAAGATATCCCGAATATTTTCGCGATCCTGTAAGTCCATATTATAAACCACTTCGCCTGAGCCATCATAAAAAGTGGGAATTCCGCGAGTATCGAGGCCCGCAAATTTTACCGAAAACAAACCCCTGCGGGGGCCTCCCAGTATAGCTGCGCCGCCCTGGACGATAGCGTCCGCCAATCGTGGATCAAATTCAAGTTTGGTGATTTGATCCCGGCTGTAGGCGATGTTGAAACTGGTAAGCCATGAGAAGTTCTTTCGCTGTATGTTCCGGGTGTTGATGGTGAATTCGGCACCTTTCGATTCCATGTTCGCGTAGTTACCGGTTTTGTACTCATTACCACCCACGCCGCTGGTCTGAATCACGCCGATAAGATCGTATGAATTGCGAGCATAGGCATCGATTGTTCCCGTCACGCGATTCTCAAATATGCCATAGTCAAATCCCACATTGAATTCATTGAGTTTCTCCCACGTGAGCTCGCTGTTTTCAAGGTCTTGAATGTACAGGTACGTTTCTACATCCGTCGGACGCAACGTCACCCCTGAACGAATATTGAGAAGCGCGCTCGTGTTCGGTCCTAAGTTTGCAGATAGCCCATACGTGGCACGGAGCTTGAGAAAGTCGATCCAATCGGCGTTGAACCATTTTTCCTGGTCAATGTTCCAGGCGCCGCTGACGTTCCAGGTAGGCAGGTAACGTGCGGCCCTGCTCTTGCCGAGTCTGTTGGAACCGTCGTAGCGTACCGTTCCATTAAATATATACTTGCCTTTGTATGAATATCCGCCATTTAAAAAGGCGCCCGCGAATCGCTCGTGATCCTCAGACAGCGCATACGTCTCAATACCCTGTTGATTCAGGAAAGCAATCATGTTCGGATCCAGCCGTGCAATGCCTCCATTTTCATACACGATACCGATCCCGTCTATGCGCTTGCTTTGGCGATCGGTGGATTTTATCTCCATACCGGTCAGGATATTAATATTATGAATGCTGTTGAAGGAATGCGACCAATCAAGACTATTACGCGTGTAAAAGTATTTTAACTCGTCGTTGTTAAGATTGTTGAAACCACCTTCGGGCAATACTACTTTGGGCTGAGAAGTTGGGTCGTTAGGATCCACGAACAACAGTTGATTCGCATCCTGAATATATTGTGTGTCATCCGCGCGATAGGCCTCGGCCTGATTGGACCACTCGTGAATAATGTGCTCGCGTTTCGTGGCTGCATAGCGCCCTTGTATGGCACTCCTGAATACCAGGTTGTCGGTAAACTTATATTGTAAATCTGCTTGCGTGGAGATATCGGCCACGCTGATTTCGATGCTGTTTAACGCCAACTCTCTCAGAATGTTGAAGTCTGTGTAGTTGCGTCTGAAGTATTCCAGGTTGCCGTTCTCATCGTAGGGCCTGATGGAGCGGCTCGTATTCAACGCATAGTTCAAAGGATTGATGTCGAAGTCTCTCCTGAATCGTCCCGAGATTGGATCGAAGTCACGGTTTTGCGTGCCGGGCGCAAGTTGTTGGCGAAAGTTGGCGCTCAACTTAACGTCAAGAGAAAGCTTATCGGTAAAGAAAAAACTGTTCTTGGCAGTGACCGCATAGCGTGTAACATTGTCGGCAATAGTCTGACCGTTGTCATTCATGTAACTTAATGAATAGTAGCTGTTGTACTTTTCGCCACCCGAGGTGAGACTCAAAGAATGCTGTTGCTGAAGAGATTGGTCTTTGAAGAGGACATCGAACCAGTCGGTGTTGGCGTTCTCGTATTGGTTCAAAAACGACTCATTTAAGCTTCCATTAGGTCCCCAATTCAAGTCGTGCTGCGATATGAGCGAGAACATTTTGCCAAGCACGCCATAGTTCTGCGCCTTCACAGAAGTGGTGATATCGATCAGGCCCTTTTCGTACATCTCGCGATACACGGACATTTCATCGGCTGAATTCAGAATGTCGAATTGCTTGTATGAAGGCCTTAGATTGAATGATAAATTTCCACTATAGCTGATCCGTGTTGCGCCGCTCTTACCTCTCTTGGTCGTGATCACGATCACACCGTTTTTTGCGCGCGTTCCATACAAAGCGGTAGCGGACGCGTCCTTCAAAACCTGAAACGATTCAATGTCATCGGGATTAAGACCCGCCACGGAGGATGCTGTCAGGGTATTAGCGTTTCCGGTAATGATGTCGTCGGCCGTCAACTGGTTCAGGTCTTCGAGAATAACGCCATCAACAACCCACAGAGGCTGTGTATCGCCGTTGATGGAAGAGTTGCCCCGGATGCGGACCTTGGGCGCTGTGCCAAACGTTCCTGAAACATTGTCCACGGTTACGCCCGCGACCTGGCCTTCCAGCATCTGGCTGGCATTTGTTTGTCCGCTGATTCGGACATCTGACATTTTCACGGTAGCTGCTGCTCCGGTAAAGAGCTTGCGCTCCACTTCCTGGAAGCCCGTTATGACCACCTCATCCAATTCGGTAGTTTCCGATTCCATCTGGATATCCATCACGGTGCGTTGTCCGACGACCTGGGTCTGGCTTCTATAGCCGATGAATGAGAACAAAATCGTGTCACCGCTGTTGACCAATAGTGTATAACGGCCCGCAGCGTCACTAACGGTTCCCCTGTTTGTCCGCGCGACTCTGACATTTACGCCGGGTAGCTCGATGCCGTCCTTTACAGCCGTCACGCGACCTGAGATACTTAGTTCCTGGGCCGATGCGTAAATGAACGTGCTGAAAAGCAAGAACGCCGATAAGAACTTCCTCATGCCTTTCGATTATTTGCGGGAATGCTTTCGGCATGGATCACCCAACTATGCCCACGACCAATCGCGTATGGCACGGCAGTTAGTTCAAGATTACTAATAAGACACTGTAGAAATCCAACCATAGAAAGCGTTTAGCCTATTGTTCTAAAATTAGCGATAATACCACAATCTGCAACGGCAGTGCTGCGAAACGAGACAGGACTCATTTTTCTATCTCGAAACGCCTCGATTGCGCCTATTACATTCCGGCAAATCGGGGGTGATAACGGGGTATAGAGGCATGTTCCAACCATCACGCTCCTTCGGAGGTCCGCCGACATTACAGAATTGAATTAATAAAGAAGTCCTCGTGAATTGAAGACCTTGGGCTCTGGAGATTTTGACAATAAGATCTACGTTTGGACCACTGACCAACACTGCCCACTTCACCTATCCAACCAGCGGAATTCCAAAGAACGCCAATCCTGCGATCAACACCGTGACCCGAATTTAGCAAAAAGGTGCAACTATCTGACGTATTTTTTGGGTTGTCAGGCGCATACGGAAAAAATCGCGTCCGGGATACGGAATAGCACCATGGCAAATCAGGAGGCCAGCACTTTTACCATTTCGGCACGCATTTGCGTGTCAGGTAAAGAGCCGTAGGCGGCGGTTATATTGTCGGCCATATGCCTGGGATTGGATGTTCCCGGTATCACGCAAGTTACGGCAGGATGCGAGATGATAAACTTGAGAAAAAACTGTGCCCAGCTGAAGCATTCGAAATGCTTTGCCCACTCTGGCAACTGCTTGCCTTTGACAGACGCAAATAACGCACCCTCTTCGAACGGCTGGTTGATTATGACAGCGATACCCTTCTCCTGGGCAAGGGGTAAAAGTCGTTGTTCCGCCAGTCGACTTTGGAGTGAATAATTGACCTGCATGAAATCGATGGGATAATCACGCATGATCCTTTCCATCTGATCATAGGCGCTTTCCGAATAATGAGTAATGCCGGTGTATCGGATGCGCTGCTCATCTTTCATCCGTTGCAAAGTTTTCAAGTGCGTCTTCCAATCGACCAGGTTGTGAACCTGCATGAGGTCAATTTGGCTGCGTTGCAACAAGGCAAATGATTTATCCATTTGACGGATGCCTTCGGACTCCCCGGACGTCCATACTTTCGTGGCAATAAACAGCTTATCGTTCAGAGAAAGTTCGGTCGAGAGTTTGCCAACCACGCCTTCTGAACGCCCGTACATGGGTGAACTGTCTACGACGGAGCCGCTCTTGTTTATCAGAATTTTCAAGACCTCCCGCAGGGGGTCAAGCTCGCCAGTAGAGTCACCGGCATCGAACGTTTGCCAGGTTCCCAGAACGACAGGTGTGATTTGCTCACCGGTGGATGGAATTGGTCGTTTTGTGACCGCGCTTGCTGCTTTACCTGAGATAGCGGGTAGCAGGGTTGCCGCCGCAAGATACCGAAGGATGGTTCGCCGATCCATGATTCAAATATAAGATTTCCGGGCAGAGCCTGCGCCACGCAAATGGCGGGATACGCGCGGCGAATCAGGAAGCGGGTAGCGCAACCGTGAACGTCGCCCCTTCGCCGGGTGTGGATTGCACAGTGATGTTTCCACGATGCGACGAAACAATCTGTTTGGACAGGCTCAGCCCGATGCCGGAGCCGTCCTGCCTGGTGGAGTAGAAGGGAACAAAGATCTCTCGCAACAAGCTGTGAGGAATACCTTTGCCCGTATCCATCACTTCAAACACTACTTGCTCATCCCGAACAAATGCTCGTAGTGAGATAGTCCGAACGGGCATTCCCTCGGTTGCGTGTATGGCATTCGAGATGAGGTTGATGAGCACCTGCTGTATGAGCGGCGCGTCGAATACTGGCCGGACGGTCGTGGCGGTACTCGTTACGTGAAGCACCACGCCGCTGCGCTGGGCCATCTCTTCCATTAGCCTTTTGGTGGAGGCCGTGAAGGTTTCCAGGTCTACCGCGGCAGGCTGTGGTTTTGGCACACGCGTTAGCTTGCGATAGTTCTCTACGAAGTTCAAAAGCCCTTCGCTTCTAACGTGAATGGTGTTCAGTGAAAATAGAATATCCGAGATGATTTCATCGTTAAGGGCTGATACCATTCTGCGTGTACCGTCAGCGTTGGTCAGCATACTTTGCATGGTTTCAGTGAGAGAAGCGATCGGCGTAATCGAGTTCATGATTTCGTGGGTCAGGATCCGGATGAGTTTGTGCCAGGCCTCAAGTTCCTTTTGCTCAATTTCAGCGTTAATATCTTGCAGCGTAATGATCTTGCTGGATTTTCCGAGGATGAGCAGGGTGGTGACATCGGTAGAAATCATGCGGCTGCTGCCTTTTGCCGGGACTTCGATCAGCTTTCGTCCCCGGTCGCCGAGCTCCTGGAGTTCCTGCGCGAACAAGGCATTGCGATGTCGTATGAGTTTCCAGTCCTGACTCGTGCCGACATCCAGCAGTCGCTGGGCGGTTCCGTTGATCAGCGCGACGTCGTCTTCGACCAGAAAGATGATTCCCACCGAGATGCGATCGACCAGCGCTTGCAACAATTGATATTGAGCCTCCTTTTCGATCTTCACATGCTTGTAAGCGTTTGCCAGTTCTGTCATCTGCTGCTGAAGGGCATGGAATGAGGGGCCAAGCGGGCGATACTTGAACGTAGCTGAAAGATCGCCGTGACGAATGGCGAAAAGGAACCGCGCCATTTCTCGATTGGACGAGTTAACGAATCGAATGAGTTCAGCCACAAAGCCGGCAATGCACATAACCAGGATGACCTGGGTAAAGAACAGGCGGGCATCGCCCCATATCCAGGCAAGGACGCCTATCGCTGCCGTTAGCACCAGAACACGAATGACGATCAACCATGTAAAACGTTGGCTAAGCATAAACTCTTGAATAACCTCGCATACTAATGACTAACGACTAACGACTTACGACTAACTTATCCCATGCTTCTTCATTCTGCGATATAGGGCCGTTCGGGTCATGCCCAGTTTGCGTGCTGTATTCGTAACGTTGCCCTCCTGTTCTGCGAGCGATTGTTGAATAAATCGCTTTTCCATTTCATCCATAGTTTGTGGCTCATCCGTGCTTACCACGGGTATGGCTGGTGAGCCAATCAGTATGTCAGCATTTTCAATCGTGCGGCCTTCATTAAGTATCACGGCTCGTTCAACAGCATGTTGGAGCTCCCGTATGTTCCCCGGCCAGGCGTAACGTTTCAGCTTGGTCACGACGCGCTTTTCGATCTTCATGTCGGGACGTTTGTATTTCTGTGCGAAACGCTGCAGAAAGTGATTCAATAGGAGGGGGATATCGTCTTCGCGCTCGCGCAACGAGGGCAAACGGATCTCGACGGTATTGATTCTGTAAAGAAGATCCTGACGAAACGTCTTCTCAAACACCATTTCATGCAAGGGCAGGTTGGTCGCACAGATGAGACGGAAGTCTACCGGTATCTCCTTGTTGGACCCCACGCGTTGCACCTTTCTGCGCTGTAGCACCGTTAAGAGCTTCGACTGCAGGGGAAGCGACAAGTTGCCAATCTCATCAAGAAACAACGACCCTTCGGAAGCGATCTCAAATCGGCCCGGTTTGTCCTGTCGCGCGTCTGTAAAGGAGCCTTTCACATGGCCGAACAATTCACTTTCGAATAGCGACTCCGTTATCGCCCCGAGGTCGACGGTGATGAAGTCATTGCCAGCGCGGTTCGACCGGCGGTGAATCGCGCTGGCAAT
>DATHKA010000047.1:0-2017 GCA_035489615.1 Chryseolinea sp. | reverse complement strand
AATCCTTTGAAACGTCCTTTCTAGCCGCCAAGCCGTAAGAGCCTTCATCTTTGGTTACGCGATGTGTTCAGCCGTCGGCCACGAATATTCAGGGCTGAGCATGTGCGCCTCCGAAAATAAACACTCTAAAAAGACTCTTATGAAAAAAGCACTGTTCCTTATCTATGGCGTTGTTGCCTATGTCATCTTCCTCGGGACCTTCCTGTATGCCATCGGGTTCGTCTCCAGCCTCCTGGTTCCAAAGCATATCGATAGTGTTCCCGAGACACCGTTGGATCACGCACTGCTGATCAATGCCGGATTGCTCACCCTTTTTGCCTTGCAACACAGCATCATGGCGCGTCCCGCGTTTAAAAAATGGTGGACCATGTTCATCCCCGAACCCATTGAACGCTCCACCTACGTTTTGTTCGCCAGCGTTTGTCTTATGTTACTTTTTTTCTATTGGCAACCTTTGGGCGGCGTGATTTGGGATGTTGAATCACCCGCCCTTAGGCTTGCCCTGCAAACTTTTTCGATGACTGGGTTTACCATTGTTCTTGTGAGCACCTTTCTGATCAATCACTTTGATCTGTTCGGACTTCGGCAAGTGTGGCTTTATGCCTTGGGTCGACCCTACGAAACGCTCCCGTTCCGCACGCCATTGTTCTATAAATACGTCCGGCATCCCTTGTATTTGGGTTTTCTGATTGCCTTCTGGTCGACGCCCACCATGACTGTCGCGCACTTGTTCTTTGCGATCATGACCACCGGATATATTCTGACGGCAATACAACTGGAGGAGAACGACCTCGTCAAGACTTTTGGAAAACGGTACCGGGAATACAAGCAATCTGCCCCAATGATCATTCCCTTCCTGCAGCGGTCAAAACGAAAGCCGGTGAATGTTGATTTTGAAAATGAAACCACTGCAGGCAAGGTCAATTCATGAGAGGGGCGGAGGAAGCAGAGTATTGTAACCTTTGTGTCCTGGCGCCCCTGCGGTTACAATACTCTGCTTCCTCCGTTAGCTCCTCCGGATCAGTTCATTAAAACACATTATGAAATCAGTTATGCTGACGGCAGTTATAACCTGCTGTTCATGGCTTGCCTTTGCGCAATTTTCCCTGCATGGACAGGTGAGCGATGGAGTCGAGTTCCTTCCTGGTGTCAACGTGATGTTGTTCAGGGATTCAACCCTTGCCTGCATTGCCCGCACGGACAGCCTCGGTCGTTATGTCCTCAAGGGCATCACTGCAGGGACCTATCGGATCACCTGTTCCCTTGTCGGTTATAATACGTTTGTCTCGGCGCTGGTTTTGAAAGGAGTGCAGTACCAGGTTGAAATTCCCGAGATTCTGATGAAAGAAAGCACATTCCAATTGGGAGCGGTTGAAATTACGAGCAGTAGGGTGGCCGTTGATCAACAGCTAGATCGACTCGTGATCCGGCCGGCCGAAGCCATCACCTACTCAGGAAACTCCGTTCTCGAAGTCCTGCAAAAGTCTCCCGGTGTGCTTATAAACAGGCAAACGGGTACGATTTCTGTTGGCGGTAGATCGGGTGTACGCATATTGATCAACCACAAGCCGGTGCAGGTTTCTGCCGAAGTAGTCTTGCAAATGCTTGACGGTATGAGTGCGGCACAGGTTGAGCGCATTGAACTTATCGCCGTGCCGTCGTCAGGTTACGATGCCGAGGGAGCTGCGGGTATTATTAACATTATCACGCGCAAAGATAGTGAGCTCGGCACGAATGGTTCAATGACGGCTACCGTTGGCGCTCATTGGGCGGAGACATTGGGATTTTCAGGAAATGTCAACCGACGCACGCCACGCTTCGCTTATTTTCTGGACTATTCCGTGCTTTATAACCATAATCAACACGTCATGCAAATGTATCGGGAGACGCAAGCGGGTGACGCCCTGATAACGAGCACCGACGACAGTCCGCGTGAGAACGTAACCACGCAGCAGAACTTAAGAGCCGGTGTGGAGTGGTACGCAGGCAAACGCTGGATGTTTAATCTTCAGATGTC
>DATHKA010000046.1:0-18355 GCA_035489615.1 Chryseolinea sp. | reverse complement strand
GCGGCAATTCGCCGGGACGCATAAAGAGATCTTCTCGCACGTTTTCGCGTATAACGTTCCGCATCTGATATCTTATCCGACACTGGGCGCATAGCTACCTCGGCCGCGCGTATGTCAGCCACATAACGCGTGAACCCTTCTTCCTCCATGGCGTATGCGTGATCAAAACCCTCTTGTGTGCGATCCGTAGTGAAATGTTTTTCGAACCAGGTGGCGCCGAGCGCGAGCGCCATGCACGCCGCGATGCTTTCGCCCGTGTGATCCGAAAAGCCCACCTCGGTTCCAAATGTCTTCCTCAGAGTAGTAATGAACGATAGATTGGCTTGTTCAGTCTTTGCCGGATAAACAGATACGCAATGCAGCAATACGATATCCGGCTTGCCATTCCTGCTCAATTCGTTCATGGTTTTCTCAATATCCTGCAGCGACGACATCCCTGTGGACAACACGACTTTCTTGCCCCGGGCAATCACCTGCTTGAGGAAGCGAATGTTATTGAGGTCACACGAAGCTATTTTAATGTAAGGCGGGCTCATACTTAAAAGAAGATCAAGACCCTGCTCGTCGAAAACAGAGGCCGAGAAGGCAATTCCCACCTTGCTGCTCTCCTTGTCGAGTTCATGGTAGGTCTCATCGGGTAGTACCGTTGATTCACGTATCGCGATAACCTTCTTGATATCGTAATGGCCGTAGCTGTACTGCCCCGGGAGATAAAGCCCCCATGGGTTGATGATCTGAAACTTGACGGAATCGGCTCCTGCCCTGGCGGCCAATTGTATGAGTTCTATAGCTTTTTCCTTCGAGCCGTTGTGATTCGTACCCGCCTCTGCAATGATATGTGCCATCGTTACATTCTTTCGTTTACCAGTTGTGCAAACTTCTCGCTACTCTCTGCCATGGTATGGCGAAGCGCCGCCCAGGTCGTCCCAGAGAGTTTTTGTTTGATACCCTTGAGATCCGAAATATTGTTCAGGCGATTTTCGATTTCTCCGAGAAGATCATCCTTGAGCAGGTCGATGTTCCAGTCCGACATCCCGAGCGTATCCAGCATACTTAACGCCCGCTGGTCATAGCTGACCTTGATGGCGGGAACATCATAAGCCAGGCATGGAATGAAAGAGTGCAGGCGGAACGTAAGGTTCAACCTCGTATTCCGTAGCCACGTAAGATAGGTGAATACATCTTCTGTATACAGGTAGTCTACTTCCTTGAAAGAAGCGGCAAACGGAATGTCGCGATGATCATGACAGAGGAATTTCACATTCTTGTATCCCTTGCGCTTCAAAAGCGCGATGATCTCCGTTAACTGATCACGAAGACGGTACTGATATTCAACCGGTATGCTCATCAACGTTGGTGTACGTATCGAGATCAGGGCATCGGACTTATCGGCGTCCATGATAGGAACCAGGTGTTGAGGGATCTCATTGATGAATAACGTCGGACAACCTCCCAGTGTGTTGGTGCATCCCAGGGAATCAAGATAGGCCTTAGTTGCCTGATCACGGGACAATGAAATGCTGGTGTACTGGTGTAAAAGCTTCAACTTGTCGTCGGCCATCGTATCGGTGCGATCGACGAGCTTTAACTCCTTGTTGTAAATCTTCCCACGTGATACGCTAAATACCATCAGCGGTTTCTCCAAAGCACGCATGGCAATCGGATTCACCTCTAGTTCACCATTCTCATAAAGATTTCCACCCCCTACAATAACGCCGTGTCCAAACTGGTTGACCTCATAAACCGTTTGAGATGACAAGCCAGCCTTCCTGTGTGCCTCGTATTTACCAGTGGCCGGCAGCGAAATAACGTTGTAGTTCTCTTTGAACGCCATTCTCACAAAGTGATTGACGCCTAGATAGATTACGTCGTTACCAATATTAAATCCTTTAGGGCGGATGGAATAGATGTTTTTCATTTTACCGGTTGCGTTTCAAAATTTACTGTATTTAGACGTTTTTATAGGTGGTCTTCTCTCGTAATTGTTTTAACAGGTCAGAATCATCCTTGTACGCAATTTCGCAGTTGCTATTTATTTGCGCGATATCTGGATTATTTCGCAGAAACTCGTAGAGACTTAAAGCATCAAACTTCTGTCCTGAATGATTAAAGTTCTTCTCTATCTCAACAAACATACGGAGATCCTCTTCATAGTCCAGTGTTAAGCGGAAACCATTAACAAACTCCTCCGGCAGTTGAACAATGTTTAGCTTAAATAATGTGGGATTATTTTTGAAATAATACGACATGTACTCAGAATAGGGTGTACCGCCAAAGAGCTCATATGCCCTATTGAGCGCCGTCACGTTGATCACTTCAATATTGGTACCTATTGCCGCATTTCCAGCGGCGGTATAGTCTGCGCCCTGATCAAAATGTTTTTTTAACAAAAGCTGCAATACGTCGTCAGATCTGTATGGGCTGTCGCCTGTAACCCGAATCACGATGTCCAGTTGATATAACTTTGCAACGTTCAAAAATCTATCTATGACATCATTTTCACTACCCTGGAAGAACTTGACTTGATCTGAATATGTGTAGTTCTTCAGAATCGCATCGTCCTCATGTGTCGAAGTTGCCAGAACAACTTCGTCCACGTTTGAAAACTGAAGTGTGTTTTTGATGCACAATTCGATAGACGTCAATTCGCCAATTTTCCTCAGCGCTTTCCTCGCCAACCGGGATGACTTCATTCGGCAAGCGACTATCGCTCCAATTCTGGCTGTTCTCATATCCTGCGGACCAATTGTTGCGCCTGCAACTAAGTCTGATGACACCAAAAACCTACTTTGAATTAACCTTCTAATTTCTACAGAAGAAAGTCCATTCTTGCTTGTCCTCTTGTAATCGAGTTCAAGGAGCGAAATCAATTGCCCCGCAGCAAGTCCGTTCTTCACCATAGGCACCAAACGCGAAGATGAAAGATACTTTCGCTCGCGATCATTAATAAATTCAGCTCGATAAAGCTCCAGATACTTACGAAACATGCCAGCAAGCTCAGAAAATTGACGATGATTAATACTTGAGTAGTAGTCATACTCCGTAGGCAGCATTTCACACTTAATGTGCTTCTCTATAAACTGAGCACCGCAAAAGGACGCCACTAAAGGCAATATTAACACATCTTCCGACGAATCTTCCACGTGATCCGTAAAGGACAACCTATTATCAGGGAATTGTTCTTTCAACCATGACAACTTCCCCAAGCCACTATCACCAAACTCCGTTGGATGGGACTGAAAACCGGCTTGCAAAACTATCTCACATCCCAATGTTTGTTTAAGTTCAGAAATCTCCTGGTCGATGTCTCCCTTCTCATATCCAGAAATGTTTAAAATGCAAATCTTATTTTTAAGAGGAAGGCCCGACAAAGCACTTCTCAATGGATAATTACCTAGTACTGACGACTGCAACTTAAATCCCTTGATTTTATCGATATTCTCAAGCAGAATAGAAACCGAAAACTCATCAAACAAATCCAGCCAAACTTCCTTTGTCACGGACACCTTAGTAATTATTAGTGCCCATTGAGCGCTATCAAAATACAATTTCTTGTAAGTCGAGTATCCCTTGTATGTCTCGTCAGCCAAAAGGTCAAACTTGAATGGCTGAAACTTCATTCCCATTCCCCTAAACTCATCAAACTCCTGCAGTAATTGGTCAATGTATTCCATACTGCCGCCGTGGGTACTCGCCACTTCAAGAATCGGATAAACATTCATCATTGGTACATGTCTTTTATACTTCAACAATACAGCTGCTTTATGCTTGCCGCAACTTACGTCAAATCGTGGGCTGTCTTTTAGGGCGAAGTGCCATCCCACCTCCAGATGCTACTCCACTCTCAAGAACGCGCACAATCGCACCTTCCTTGCAATGAAATCCATCATAGAAATCCTCGTCTTTGAATTCAAACTTTGAAGGGTCATATCCGCCGACCACTAGAACTCCAGTGGATGCACCAAGCGTCCTGTAGAAACGCTCTGCCTCAAGCACTATCCTCAAGTTACTTTTCTTCACCACGAAATTGTTATAAATAAACGGATGCATTGGGCTCAAATAAAATACCACTTGGACGTCATTCTTCTGAAGATATTGGACAAATTGCGTCAACATCATCCTATAACGCTGAGAGAGACTCGGATAGTCCTTCAGGGAGTAATAGATCATTTCCTTGCCTTCAACGCGCCTTTTTTTTGCCACACCTGACAATTGTCGAAATTTTGAGTCATAAGTAATGGATCCGTCGTAATGTTTTGTGAATTCACTGTTCACCCAAGTGTCGGTTGGCCTATACTTCGTAACAGGGCCTTCGCTTAAAAGTTGGTTCAGTGATTGCCTAAAATATACGATCGATAGCAACTCTTGAAATCGAGAGAACTCACTTCGCGTCACAACCTCGTCTTTTGAACCGGATGGCATTCCAATTTTCTCAAGCATATCAGACACTTGCGGGCCCAATGTCTCCCATCTAATTTGCCTGTGATTGTCATTTAGCAAATGCGGACCTAGATCAATAAGAACACACTTAATTTTCACCCGCTTACTGTCGTATAGTTCATAGATACCCAAATAGTCCTCAAGCGTTGCACCAACCACCGCATTGTTTATAAAAGAACTCGTTCCAACCATGTCTCCCGATAAAGACAATATCTTGCTCGACCCCAACGCCACCACCTCAGGTGCCATTTTCATTTTCGAAATAAACAACTTCTGAAGGAGCCGATCATCGTAGTTGTGCGTGGCTATACCAGTCACATTCTTGCCATCAACTAAATAATTCACAATACCATCCTCGTAATTTCTACGAACAATATTTGCTGGGTCCACATAAATACTAATGGAGTACACTAGCAAAGGTATGGGCAACAATAGAAAGAACCGCCTCAAGAACTTTCTCATAATTAAAATTTGAAGTAGAGAAACTTACTTTCGCCAAATTCACCAAGATAGATCATCGCCATAATAAGGACATAATAAAAAACGATTCTCAATTTCTCACTCTTCACACCCGATAGGTCTAGTCCATGCGCCCGATCACGCTGTATCCATTCAATAAAAAGAAAAATGACAATTACAACGCTAAGCCTCATTACACCCAGCCCATTAAATGAGATCGGGTTGCTAAAAATAGTAAAAGAAAAAATTTGACGATAAATCTGGATTGCTTGAGAGATATCTACAGAACGAAACAAGACTATCATAAGCACCAACACCGAAAATGTAAAAAGCATCTCTAGGGCCTGCCGCACGCTGGGAACCAGTCCACTTACACGCTTTCGTCTATTGAAGCTCCCCGTCAATACTCCGGGGATATACATCAAGCCATAAGTGAAACCAAACGCCACAAAAGTCCAATTGGCACCATGCCAAAGGCCGACGATCACCATCGTGATCAGAATTGATACCGCAATTCCCACTTTTCCGAAGTCTCGCAAGGCAATCGTCAAAGGCGTAAACAAATAGTCTGTTAGCCATTTTGTTAGGGACATGTGCCATCTGCGCCAAAAGTCAGGAATGCTTTGAGCGAAAAAGGGAAAATCAAAATTCTTTGCAACGGTGAATCCTAACAGCCTGCCCACTCCTATAGCCATATCAGAGTATCCAGAGAAGTCAGCATAAACTTGAATTGTAAATAAAAAGCTTCCCAGTAGGAGTGTACTTCCTGAATAACGGTCGCTGTTAGAAAATATCAACTCCGTAATGGGAGCACATCCATCGGCAATCACCACTTTCTTAAACAGACCCCAAAGTATTTGTCTCAATCCATCTACTGCAAGATCATATTGAAATACCCTTTTACTTCTCAGCTGAGGAATAAAGGTATTAGCACGGTCAATTGGCCCTGAAACGAGTGTCGGAAAGAAAGCAATAAACGTAAAAACCACTATCCAGTCACGATCCGCCTCAATATTGCCACGATTCACCTCGATCAGATAGCCAAGCATTCTAAACACATAGTAACTAACTCCCAAGGGAAGAACAACTTTAATCAGGATAGTATTCGTGCCAATACCCAAAAATGCTAGTAACCCTTCAAATCCAACAACGAAGAAATTAAAATATTTAAACCAAACTAATATCCCCAAAATGACAGCAACTCCTATAATAAAAAGTACGCGTTTCGTGGAGTCCAACACCGCTCTTTCAACTACAATCGCACAACCAAATGTAAATGCCGAAGCTCCAACCAATAAGGCAAGAAATCTCCAATCCCACCATGCATAGAACGCGTAGCTGGCAAATAACAAAAGAGCATTCTGCAACTTAAGATTGGCATTCAGGCCAAACCAGTAGATCCAAAAGACAGCTACAAAAAAGACTAAAAATTCAAACGAATTAAAAACCACATGAATTCCATTATGACCGGTCACCCGGTTCGTGCTCAATTAGTTCAATCAAATTCCCTTCCGGCGTGTATAAAAACGCGCAACTTCTTCCATTAAATGCTTCGGAAGAAAAAATCTCCATGCTTTTATAGTTCAGGTCCTCCAGTGTTGCAATCGTTGACATAACATCCCGCACCAAGTACGCTACGTGATAATAACCGCCACCTTTCTTCAATAATCGACTGACTTTGGAGAGTTCGGATATTGGTTCAACCAACTCAATAAAACCCGTGGGCGACACACGAACAAAGCACACGCGGACCAACTGCGAGCTCACAGTGTACACCTCTGAAATAGCATCTCCGCCGAATACCACTGAATAATGACGAACAGACTCATCAATGCTGTTCACTAGTAACCCCACGTGGTGAAAATCAAGACCTAGACGCTCTGACATCATCCTACTTTGCCTTAACTAAAACGCCGGCAAACATCATTGAAATCTTATACTGCTCAGCAAATTCAGGTGTCACGTCTTCTGCATATATACACCTCTCCTCTTCAATGCTGAAGCCAGCTTCCTTGATAACATTCCGAATGTCATCTGCATTTTTGAATAAATAAATATGATCTATCGCCGGAGCATTTGTAGGTGTGGTTACGTATACCTTACCTTCATCATTGACGAGGCTATGGAGCTTCTTGAGCAACCGAACGGGGTCCTCAACATGTTCAAGAACTTCGCCCATAGTAATGAAGTCGTACTTGCTAGCCGGAAAGTACTCAAAGACATCGAGCAAATTGTAGTTCACCGTGTCATTCGAGATCATTTTGCGAGCGATCTCTATTGAGCTTTTACTGATATCGACCAGATCATAAATAGCACCCGACCCAATAATCGAAATAGCCTCAGAGATGTACAATCCATGGCCGCCACCAACCTCCAAATAGCGCTTGATATTTTTCTTACTCCTAGTAATAACGTCATTGAAATGCAGCAGGATATCATAATGATGAACCCACAGGAATTGCGACATCACAAGTCCGTGCATATAATACTCCATGACCTCTGGATCACTGTATACCCGAGCATTTACTTCATCAAATGATTTACTCGTGTACTCTCCAGTTTGCGCAAACTGAACCGACTCAAAATTGACATCAGCAATCATCTTGAGGTAACAATCAATTCCATATTCAAGATCCTTACCTTCATTACCAAGCAAGGAATTGTACCTATTCAGAAACGCATCAGCCCTCCTGAAGTAGGCTTCATCCATTTTCTTGAGGTTGCGTTTCACCTTTTTGCTGTGTAGTGGATTCAGTGTACTTATCCTGTCTACCACTTGCTCTAACAAAGACTTTTGCATAATTAATTTTGAGACTATTTGACACTCTTTGACGCTATCGAACTTACAAGATCTCCAATTTTGGCCCACCCCTGGATTTCCTTTGACGTAAATCTCAACTTAAATTCCTTTTCAATGGCGACGACCAATTGAATGTGATTTAGCGAATCCCACTCCTCTACATCGTTTGCAGTTGTTTCTTCTGCCATTGTGATTGTGTCGTTATCCAGCACATCTCTAAAGATGTCATTTAACTTCTCCAAAATTTGACTGCGATCCATTGACTTTTGTGTTTTAGTTGTGATAGAATATCATTGTTTCCCTTCGACCGTCTTAATGTAGACGGGTTTAATTTCATACTGGGATAAATTCAGATGCCAATATTGCTCTTTTTGACAGAATCCCAATTTACTATAGTGATCCTTAACCATCCCATTCTTCGCCGAGGGAATGTATTCGCCCACAATACCCATGTATCCACTATCCTTGGCCAACTGGATGATTGTATTCAAAACAAACCTTTCCATCCCTCGTTTTAATACTCGGCAACTCATGAACCAGCTCTCTACAAACAGTGTGTTTGATTCCGGCTGTTTGCGCATGACAACTGCACACACCAATCCATTGTCTCCAAACCTGTCGGCCAACGTAAAGCTAAGCGTGTCGTAGTCTTCTTTCCTGACGAGGCTTTCTATGTCTGCTTCACTATAGCGAACAGTTCGCAAGTTGAATTGATTGGATCGCTGGGAAAGCTGCGCCACTCTTGGTGTAGTAAACTTATTAAATCGTTCTACGACAGAAACCATTTCCAAATCCCGAAGAAAATCGTCCTCGTTTGAAAAGGCTTTCTGAGCCTTAGATCGGTGTGCCTCAACCTGATACTGCTTGGTCCGCTCCGCATCAGCTTCCGAAACGGATGTAGTCTCAAACAAGTTCTGCGAATATAAATATTCCAGATACTCAGAAGGGTCCTCGGGCAATTCGGGCACGGCAATGTCTGAGATATTCGCCCGGACGAAATTTCTCTCGAAAGGGTTATCATCTAAAAACACCATGGAATCGAAGCCAATATTGAGTATCGATTGGATATGCTTAATGTTGGATACTTTATCCTCCCAATTGGCCACAAACACAGCAATGTCGTTCAAACGCAATACCATGTCGGGGTGCTTTTCAAATGGCTCCTTTGCAATCTCCTCTGAATTTTTACTACAAACTGCCAAAATAATCCCTCGGTCTTTTAGCTTCCTTATCCAATATTGAAGTTCTGAAAATGCCTTCCCTATTCCTAAACCACCGATTTGGATATTCTCCATACCATCGTCGCCAATAACGCCACCCCACAATGTATTGTCGAGATCAAGAATTAAACACTTCTTTACGTTTCCGCGAAGACTCACAATAATATCAACAGCGCGAGCAGCCACATCCGGGAGAATGTCCAAGGCAAAGATCATTTCGGCGTTTACATAGAGTGACGGTTGAAATGCAGTGAGTCGGCCACGTAGATTCTGCAAACTCGCAACGTCCACGAGGAACAAATTGTGCCGACTTTGACTAAACTCCATTAACTCATAATTCAATTTCCTGGTCTGAAATAGAAATGACGACTTAACTTTATTGGAATAGTTTCCATAAACCGCATCATCAATCTCAGGGTAATTGAAGTATAAAATGGTTGACTGGAGTCTTTTGTCTATTGCCTCAACCAAATCCTTAATCAGGTTAAGTTGCTTTTCTGCGATCGTGCTATGCTCTGTTGGGAGAAGTTTGTTATACTTTAGAAGAAAGCGATGCGTCGAATGAAATATTATAATGACCTCTGGCTTGAATTCAAAAAGATTAGAAGTACTGTCATAAATTTGATTCTCAATCTGACCAAAGTCAGCCTCGAACACATCAAAAGTATATCCACTCTCAATTGCAGTACCTTTGATGGCAATTGTGAGTAGCTGAGTTGCTGTGTCCCCTAAGATTGCAACACGAATCGACTTTAAATTTGACGGCAAAACTTTTAAATTCTTCTTTAATTCCGCAAATGTTTTCATCGCTATCACTTTTACCCGTTCGCAAGAAATGGATTATGAGAATCACTTCACTTCTACTAAGTAAGTCTTCAAAACCTTCGCTAATACCATCGAGTACCTTGCTGAAGATGTCTTGTGCAAATGATGGACGTCTGTGAATCTCAGGCCCTCTATTTCCGTAGACATATCAAGAAAAGGAACGCCATAGCTTAGGCTAATCGAGTCCATTTTATTTGTAAAGTCTGGCATTGCTGTCTCCTCAAGTGTTCGCATTTCCTTCCCAATCGGAATACGAATCAAAAAAACACGACCATGCCTTTTTAAAAATTCTATTGTTCGGCAAAGATAATCCAATCTCACTCTTGAAATATGAAAGTTCCCATCCTTCTTCCTATATCGATTTATCGTCTTATGCATGCGCGACGTCTGAGCAGCAGAGTTCATTGCAACGTTGATCTCAAGCCACCCGTCATCATGCAGAACGTGATGTCGGGAACGTAATCTGGATCCAATAATATTGGCGTATAAATGCGGATAAAAATTTAACATGTACTCAAGATTCGGGTTAATAGACACGTGCCTAACGTTCGCAAGAAAATTTCGCTTCTCGGGTAAGTCCATATCTTCCAGACTCGAATCACTTGTAGCCACGCTCCATGGATCAACTGCCAGTATAAATATCCCATCGTTAGAATTAGCAACTTTGCGCTGTATGCTGGACAAGTATGCATCGCCATAGGGCGAGTTCGCAAGCGTGAACGCATAGTTATAGAACGGGTGCTTCGTTAGCCTGCCAAGCTCTTTATTCAGAATGGCCGGCATGACTCCCTGCGCGGCGCGGGATGTACCCAGAATAAGTGACGCCTGTTTAGGAGTGGTGAATCGTAAATAGAATTGATCGGAATACCCTCCTTCTAACATGAAAACAGCAAGAACGCTTCCCAGTAAAAGCAACTCAAACAACAGACATTTTATCAAGAGCTCCCTCATAGCCTAAAACTGGAAATAGATGAATTGCTGTTCCTTTCCCCCAAAGAGAAATATGACCATCGCGAGAGAATAGTAAAAGCCCCAGCGGACAATCACTGGCTTGTTTACGAATAAGCCTTCTATCCCATAGGATCGGTCCCGGCCAAGCCACTCGATTAGAAGTAAGCTCACTACAAACGGAGCTAGCAATACAATTTGCATGGGCATTGCGGGAATCGTGACCAATGAAATCGAGAACATCCCCTTATAAATCATCCAGGCGTGACCCAACGAATCCGCCCTGAAAAAAATCCAGGCAAATACGGTCAGTGTGAAGGTGAGCGTAATATTAAATAAGTCCCGCAGTCCCGGCAGAAGTCTGCCCTGGGCAACAATATCGATATTTGCTCTGTTTCTATTACCCAGCAGCAACGGAAGGAAGTAGACAGCATTCAATGCGCCCCAAACAATGAAGGTCCAGTTGGCGCCATGCCAGAAGCCACTGAGTAGAAAAATTATAAACGTGTTCCTTACCTTCATCCAGGTGCCTCCCTTACTGCCTCCCAAGGGTTTATAAACATAATCCTTAAACCAACTCGATAAAGAGATGTGCCATCGTCTCCAGAACTCGGCAATGTCACGCGAGAAGTATGGATACGCAAAATTCCTGAGTAGTTCAATGCCGAACAGCCTGGCTGTACCCAGGGCAATGTCACTGTAGCCGGAAAAATCACAATAGATCTGGAAGGCAAAGAGGACAGCAGCCACTGCCAACGTGCTCCCCTTTTGGTCAGCTACGTTGCCAAAAGCCGAGTTTACATATTCCGCACAGTTGTCGGCAATTACCACTTTCTTAAATAAGCCCCAAAGAATCTGCCTCAATCCATCAGCCGCCCTGGCATATTCAAATGTCCTTGGCTTCTTGATCTGAGGCAACAAATGCGTTGCCCGTTCAATGGGACCCGCCACGAGCAAGGGGAAAAAACTCACGAACAGCGCATAGTCAATGAAGTCCTTCTCATCCCGAATACGGCCATAATATATATCGATCACATAAGAGAGACCATGGAAAGTATAAAATGAAATACCTACCGGAAGGATCACGCTGAGCGTCCACGGATCGACAGTAACATTAAAATTGGCCAGCGCTGCTGCAAACGAAGTTGCAAAGAAATTGTAGTACTTAAACACTCCCAGAAATCCCAGGTTGACAACAATACTGATCCACAACCATGTTATCCGCTGTCTCCGTGCGGTTGATATCGCGATCTTGTGTCCCGTGTAATAATCCAGTAGCGTGGAGAACATCAGGAGAAAGAGAAAGCGGTAGTCCCAACAGGCATAGAAATAATAACTCGCTGCCAACAGCATCCCGTTCTGAAGCCGCAGGTTCTTATTAGTTACAAACCAATACAGTACAAAAACGACCGGAAGAAAGGCTGCAAACTGAAGGGAGTTGAATAACATGACTTTGCCTACTTTTACATTGATTCAGACTACTTCCCGGAATTCAACCATTCGTCTGAAGGTTTGCGGATTAGCGTTTAAGCGCTCGTACGAACCACAAGTATAGAGCTTGCCTTTGCCATCGACGACAATTTTATTGCCCGTTCCCGACGTTGGACTAGCGGTGCGCAATGATACTGCCCTGGCTCCGAATCCAACGCGGAGGTCGTCTTGTGGTACTTCCTTACGCGGTATCAACTCATCTTCCTGTTGATAATAACCCAGCTTCTTCAACGGCGCGCACGCCACCAACACCCACCTGCATAATCCAAGAAAAAGAACCAAACGCGCCATCAAAAAGAGACTTAATTCGATTTGCGAAGGTGGCAAATATAGTAATTAACTGACACGCACGATGGTGCAATCCATGGAGGGTTGCTGCATTTTGTGTAAGCCAACGGCACAAACGATAACTTCGTGATTGTCAGTTATAAAAAATGAAAATGGTCGCCCGCGGGGCTAGCGGGCTAAGGTCCGCATCAACCTTGATCTCTCTTCACGTCAGCTCAACTGCCCATTCTCAACTTCAAAACTTCAATACGCGCGTGCAATGAAGCGCCACACCCGCTCTCTCGACCCTCACCAGATACAACCCCTCCTTATATCCCGCCATTTCAAACTCCGTCATCCCCTTAAATCTCCTTGTAACTACAACCTTTCCGTGCCCATCCAGCACCGTGGCAACCATCTGCTCATCCTCAGGACCTCGCACAAACAAACTTGACCGTGTCGGCACGGGAAATACGGATATCGACTCTTCAAGTTCATACGCGGCCAGAATATTCATTTGCCCAAACACAATCAACTTCCTCCCTGGCTGAAACCTGTCATTCCCCGCCACCGACACCTCTACCACCACCTCCTCATCTTCCGTGATGGTCAGGACGTCGCCTTCCACCGTGGCCGGACCAGAGAACAACAAGTAAGTCACCGGCAGCCCCGAGGTTGCCGTCGCATTCAGCGTAATAGACTCTCCTAAATCCACCGTGACCGGAACCCCGAGACGTCAATCTCCTGGGCCTCCCGGAAAAACCGCGACTGCGGCACGGACCAAATACCCGCTCAACGGTCCCCACATAAATGCGATCATTAGCTGCCAGCAGGGAGAACACGGCGTTGACTGCGAGTGCTGCCGGAGTCCATGAAAGTTTATCGACGGATGAAACAAAAAAGTCCGGGATCGTAGCTGCGTACACCCGACCGTTGTTTGAGGTAAAGGCGTTAACAAAATGACCATGGAGGTCTTTCAGCCAGGTCCAGGTTGTCCCGTTGTCCACGGTCAGGTAGTGATCATTGCTCAGGCCTGCCACCACCATGACGTCTCCCTCAACAAACAAGGCACGCACGCCTGTCGGCTGGTTGTTGCCATAGAACGGTATGGGAGTCCATTCATTATCGTCGGCGCCACGGCTGTACAGTCCATCGTCGGTGGCCACCAGCATCCTGCCGTGGTGGTACAGGAGGTCAACGACGGTCAGGTTGTCCAGGCCGTTGCTAAAGGACTGCCATGTATCGGTCCCGTTGTATTTGAAGACGCCGTCGTGAAGTGTGCCCAGGTACATGCCGCCCCAGGCCTTGGCAAAGACACGCGGAAGCGGGACGTTGACATGGGTGTACTCGCCTTTCCATTCCCCGGTAATGACATCATAGAACCGAAGCCTGTAGTCGTTGACGATCGCCAGCGTATCGCCGATTAAAGGCGTGACGCCATAATTGGCGACATCTCTCATAAAAGGTGCAAAGGTCGTTTCGCCAGGGGCCATGCGGTAGATACCGGTATTGCTGGCGATTGCCCAAAGGGTTCCGTCGGAGGCTACGTTCAGTGTGCGGACAGCAAACGCATCGGTAATACCGTCATACGCAGGCACGAAGGCAGTCTCCGGACTATGGCGTTTATAAATACCTCGCCATCCACCAATCAGGATGTCGTCGTCATCCGCCCAGATGAATTCCATCGCTCCATACGCCACGGGAACACCGTCGTCAATCAGTTGCCAGGTTTCGTTGCCGGCTTCCAGTAGCCATACGTTGTCATATGAATCTGTAACAGCATAGAGCGCGTCGCCCACAGCGACGAGGTCATGGATAGTCGCGGCCGTTATCCCGTTGCCTTGCTGCAGCCAGTGGTCGCCAGCATCCTGTGAATAAAAGAGTCCCTGACTTCCGTAAGTGTACCACCCGTCATCGTGCGCCAGCATACCGCGCACTGGAAAACTCACAGGAAGCCCGTTGTTAATGACAGTCCAGGTAAGGCCGCCATCGGTGGAACGATACAGTCCATCGTTTGATTCCGGCAACGATCGTCTTGCCGTCAACGTGCAGGCTGGTGATCGATTTGTCCGCCAAGGCCGGCACGGCGGTATATTCTACGAGATAGAGGTCGCCGGTGCGTTTGTCGATGGTCATCAACGGCTCGACATAAACGCGTTCAGGTAGTGCGTTGCGAGATGCCACGAGTCGCCAACATCTTCTGAATAGTACAGTCCGCCGGTGGTACTCAGGAAAAGTCTGCCGTCCTGCCCTCGATAACCTTCGTTGCGTGATACACTTCGTCGGGACCGTGCTGAATGATGTCCTGGGCTCTGCTGATAAGTGCACCTTCGAGCAGGAGGATAAAAAGGCAGATCGTTTTCAACGGCATAGAGGCTCAGGGGGCAACAGGTTTTCAATCACTCGGGTAAAACTCAACCCGGTCAAATTAGCACCGTGCCCAGGGCACTAAGTCAACGGGACGATGACGGGGTATCAATCACCGGAAGATAGAAAAACGAAGACAAACCTGTTGAAAAATACACCTAACGCCGGTAAATGATAACAATTCCGACCGGAAATTACACGACTCCGTTACCAACCCCATGCCTTCGGATGGTTACCACCCGTTGCGAATCTCCCGCTTAAATCCAACAGGCCGTTGGGCTGGCCCTTAAGTAAGAAGCCCCGAAAGGGGCTCCATAAAATTACTCATTACTAATTACTCATTACTAATTCGAATTGTCACGCCATCGCCAGGCTCTCTTCCACGATCACATCATCGACCAGCGTGTCGCGTTTGAAAGTCAGCGTTCTCACATGGCGGCCGCTTTCATCGAACATGAAGAATTGTCCTTCCCGGCGTCCATGTTCGTATGAGCCATCGCTGCAGCATTGTCCATTGGGATGAAAGGTGGCGAAGCGTCCGTGTTGTGCGTCGAGGAGATAATGTTCCTCGATCATCAGTTCGCCGGTGTCGTAGTACTCGCGCCAGAGTCCGTTCTTTTGATTGTTGGTGTAGGTGCCACGGGCGACCACCACGGCGTGCTTGTTGTACTCCACCCACATGCCGTCGCGTGCCTTCTCCGGCTGTGCTCCGGTGGGATGAATAACCCGCGATGCAGCGGCGTCGGAATTATCGACGGCTACTATGCGCTTGCCCTCGTGGACAGGGGTCTTGTAACCCGACTTGCCCATCGCGGACTTTCCAGACGGGGATTTTCCGGCTACCGGCTTTCCCCCGAGGGATTTACCAGCCGCTGTCTTGACAGCGTGCTTGCCCGCAACGGGCTTGATGGATCGACCGGCGAAGGTCGATATCACCGGAAACAGCTGTTGAAAACGGAAGAAAGTCCGATAAACAAATCGAAGGTTGTTCCTGAGGGCCATCTTCAGGGCCGGCACGAACGCCGGCTTGATGACAGTTCTACCGGCATGCCTGGGGGTCGGGTGACCAGCCTGACCGAGCATAGGTTTGAAGGCCTGGCGCACGACAAGTCGAAGCGCGAGCCTGAAGTCGAGTAATTCTCCGCCAAAGTCAGGCAGATTAAAAAATGGATTCTTCATGCGTTTTAAAAATATTCTTCACAATGCCATACACCAACTGAACGTTCCGTCCGCGAGCAGGTCGCCCGCTTCATGCACGATTGACACAAGCCTCTGGCCAAGCCTCTGGCGCCAGTCTTCAGGCACTCGTTGGCCTCGTTGGCGCCAGTCTTCAGACTGGTGCCCTCACTACTTCCAGTCTTCAGACTCTCCCTGGCGCCAGTCTTCAGACTGGTGCCTCCCCCCTCCTCCCCGAAGGCGCTCCCGATCATTTCACGAATAGTGTCGTTCAGATGCATCGTATTCTGGTCTTATATTAGGACGAATGCCGATTTCAACGTCGATGCCAATCCACAGATTGCACGTAGCGTCGATGTTTCAACAATCAGGCTGCCATTCGAAAAAACGCGATTTTTTACGATCGCTTAAAGTCTCTCCCTTAGACCGTTGTGTCAATTTGATACGGTTGTCAAACTTGAAACTTACCGGTGAAAAGTCAGCACGCTTCACTGGATTCTTACATAGGTGCGATTACCCGATTCCACTCAGGGAGAGGAAAGCCCGACAAAGCAATTCGCTTCGCCGGGCAAGGCAGCACGTTGGGATTCTAATCCCGCGCCCTGGAACCGTGCTTCCTAAACCTACCCCTGGTCGCCGACGTGGCGACCTCATTCCTATTGGAATCCCTTGACACCTTCTTTACTAAAAGCATACCAATCGGAAAACTGCGAAACCGTGCTGCGCGGGCACACACGACGCCGTAACTGCTGATACGAAACGCCCCACCGGTACAAAACACCCCTGCGATGTACGGCCGGCGAATCACCGGCGAGCTATGGCGACTGTCTCCAGATCGGCGTGATGGCGACCGTCTCCAGACTTGTGTGATAGCGCCAGTCTTCAGACTGGTGCCCGTTGAAACTACAAACCATTTGTCCTATCTTAGTTCACAAACATCCGCCGATGAAAAACTTCTGGCGACACATTCTCAGAAACAAGACCTATGCTTTTATAAACCTGTTCGGTCTTAGTCTCGGCCTCACGGTCACAACGCTGATCATACTGTACGTGCAGCGGGAATTCGACTACGACAATTACCTGCCTGGATACGATCGCGTGATCAGGATACAGCCCGTGGCCTCTTCGGGTGAGTACCGCCAGGAGTGGGCTGCGTCCGAAGGATTTCTCGTACCCGCCCTCACCGGGATGTTCGAAGAGATTGAGGCTGGCACACGGATAATGGCCGCTGGAAGCGACCTTATATTCCGGCGCGATTCACTCGTCATAGCCCAAAAAAATGTTATCCTGGCCGACGAGAATTTTTTTGACGTTCTCCCCTATTCATTCGTATATGGCGACCGGGCTACCGCGCTTCGCCGGCCGGACGGTATCGTGCTGGCGAGATCTATGGCTGAGAAACTCTTTGGCCCTGGCAATCCCGTGGGACGAATACTCACCACGTCCTTTTCCACGTTCCAGGTCACGGGAGTGATAGAAGAAATTCCGGAACGAAGTCACCTTCATTTTTCGGCCGTTTTCCCGCTGCGTGTCTGGATACCGGACGCCGACCAGTCGCGTCAGATGTATGCCTTTTACTCCTACCTGAGGCTGAAATCCAAAGAGCAGGTAAATCCTTTCATCCTTAACAAACTGGCGCCGTGGTATGCCGCGCACGGGTATGACGATCAGTCGGGTAAACGGGAAACCGAAGTTGTATTGGGTGCGCTTCCCATCGCCGACATCCACCTGCGCAGCCATGCGGAAAAAGAGCTTGAGCCCAACGGTCAGTTGCAGATCGTCTATCTCTTTGTAGCAGTAGCGGCGCTGGTACTGATCATTGCCACCCTAAACTACGTCAACCTTTCTAACGCTTTGGCCATACGCAGATCAAGGGAAGTAGCCATTAGAAAAACGGTAGGTGCCTCACGGCAAAGGCTCTTCGTGAGTTTCATGACTGAGTCCGCCCTGTTCACGCTGGCCGCCTTTCTCCTGAGCCTTGCTTTGGATGCCTTGTTGCTCTCCAGAATTTCATTTTTCGGAGGACCAGCACTCACCTTGTCGGGCGCCGGGATATCATACGCCGTCCTGATCGGCATCGCCGTCTGGCTGATGCTTGGGCTGCTGGCAGGACTCTATCCCGCAACCGTACTCTCGTCGTTCGATCCCATACAGGCGCTGCGCGCGGCGAAAGTAACAGGCAGACGCAACGGGTTCGCCATTGGCCTGCGACGCGGCCTCATCGTATTCCAGTTTGCCATCTCAAGTTTCATGGTCGTCTGTGCCTTTACCATTCGGCAGCAGATGCTTTTCATTGAGGGACGGGACCTTGGCTTTGACAAGGACCATGTACTGACCATTCCGCTCATGGACGATGCACAAG
>DATHKA010000045.1:0-7211 GCA_035489615.1 Chryseolinea sp. | reverse complement strand
AGCAACACTATGAGAGCGCGTATTATGACGACAATCCTCTTTGCATTCATCTTTCTGGTGATTGATTATTACGTATACCAGGCAGTGGTCGTGGCTACGAATTCGCTCGATTCAGAGTGGAAGCAAGGCTGGCGACTGGCGTTCTGGGTTCCGACGGCGATTGCTTTCCTGGCGCTAGGCTGGTGGATGTTTGCCGACCCGTATCGATACAGCGCAAGCGTCCGCACATGGGTGATGACGGGCCTTGTCGCCCTTTACTTTTCCAAGATTTTTGCCGTTGTCGTGTTGTTTGTCGATGACCTGACCCGTGGGGTGAAGTGGGTGATGAGTTTGTTCGGCAAATCAGCCGAAGCAAATCCGGGAGAGGTGATTCCGCGTTCTGAATTTCTGGCAAAAACAGCATTGATAGCGGCCAGTGTTCCCCTGGGAGCAATGGCCTACGGTATTATATCCGGAGCACACGACTATCGGATTCGGAGGAAGACGGTATCACTGCCCAACCTGCCCAAAGCATTCGATGGCATTCGCATCGCGCAGGTATCGGATATTCACAGCGGTAGCTTTTTCAATAAGACTGCCGTGAAGGGCGGTGTTGATATGGTTTTGAAGGAGAAACCGGATCTTATTTTTTTTACGGGCGACCTGGTGAATAATGAGGCGGCCGAGATAAAGGAATACATCGACGTCTTTAATAAACTGAAGGCGCCATTGGGCGTGTATTCAATTACTGGTAATCACGATTATGGCGACTATCATCGTTGGCCGACGCTCCAGGTCAAGCAACAGAATTTTAAGGACCTGATCGAGGCGCACCGCATACTGGGATTTGACCTGTTGATGAATGAGAACAGGACGTTGAGGCTGAATGGCGAGGAGCTGGCAATATTGGGAATTGAAAACTGGGGCGGCCGGGGATTTGCCAAATATGGCAAGCTGGACCAGGCGTATGCGGGTGTAGAGCACGCGCCAGTGAAGTTACTGTTGTCGCACGATCCCAGCCACTGGGATAATCAGGTACGACCCCTTTATCCCGACATCGACCTGATGTTTGCCGGACATACCCATGGTTTTCAATTCGGTGTGGAGATTGGCGGTTTTCAGTGGAGCCCTTCTCAGTACGCCTACAAGCAGTGGGCTGGTTTGTATCAGGAGGGAGGACAGTATTTGTACGTCAATCGTGGATTCGGATACCTGGGATATCCCGGCCGGATCGGGATGCCGCCCGAGATCACCATCCTCGAATTGAAGCGCGCGTAAAGGGAGCAAAGGGCGCAGGGGCTTTACCGCAAAGCCGCAAAAACGCTAAGAACCGCTGAGTTTTTTATTTGTCACTGCTAATAGTAGAGTGAGAAGCTTGGCAATCCTATACAATGAAATGCTGTTAAAGAAATCTTTGCGGTCCTTAGCGTTTTTGCGGCTTTGCGGTAAAGCCCCTGCGCCCTTTGCCTCCTTACGATACTTTGGAATGCGCGACTTGTCTCAACGTTCCCAGCTCTTCCATTTCAACCGACATCTTTTCGTACAACGCCCGGTATACACGACAAGTCGTATCATATACGGCGCGGTACTCCGGGCGTGGCATAAAGGTGGTGTGCGTCGCCTCGCGGTCGAACTGATAGTTATCCATGAGGCCGACAACTCCCAGGCCGATTAATGCGGCACCAATGGCCGACGCATCTTCGTCGTGAATGAGAACAATGGGCTTGTTGAACATGTCGGCCAGAATTTGCAGCCATCCGGTAGAGTGTACAAATCCGCCGCTCACGTGTACTTTGTCTATGGCGAGCCCGGCCGTCTCCATTTCCAGCAGAATCGTATAGAGCGCCATGGATATGCCTTCGACTACGGCACGGGTGAAATGCTCCTGGGTATGATAATTCCGAATGCCAAAGAAAGATCCACTCGCTTCGCTGTTCCATATCGGAGCGCGCTCGCCAAGCAGATAAGGCAGAAAGATGAGTCCATTGGCACCCGGTTCGGTGTCGGAAATTGCCTCGAGGAGTTTTTCATAGTCAGCTTCCGTGACCAGCCGGCGCTGCAAAAACTTTTCCGCATACCATTTCAATACGATGCCGCCGTTGTTGATGGGACCACCGCTGATGAACAGGTCGTCGAACAGCTTGTAGTTGAACGTCATGGCACGGTAATTCAGCGTGGGTTTTTCGCCGGCAACACGTATTGCGCCGCTGGTACCAATGGTGAGGGCAGCGGTACCGGGAGAAGTAGCGAAGCTGCCCACGTTCGCCAGACAGCCGTCTGATGATCCAATGACGAACCGGGTGGATGCTTTCATGCCAAGGCGTGTAGCCATATCGTTGTCCATTTCGCGAACATGGTCTGTCGGCACTACGTCACCGAGCTGACCCGTGCGCAGACCACACAGGCTCCTTGAACGATCGCTCCATTGGTTATTCATGATGTTGAACATGCCCATGGCCGACGCGATGGCGTAGTCGGTTTCATAGACGCCAAATAGCCGGAACCAGACATAGGTCTTGATGGAGATGAAGTGCGCCGCCTGGCTGAAGAGCTGCGGAGTGTGCTCTTTCATCCATATGATCTTGCACAGGGGAGACATGGCGTGAATAGGCGTGCCCGTCTCGTTGTAGATCAACTCTCCATCGGCTGACTTGCGTAGCCTTTCAGCGATCGGTGCGCTGCGGTTATCGGCCCAGGTAATCATGTTGGAAAGGGGCGAACCGTCATTGGCAACAGGCAGGATGCTATGCATCGCGCTGCTGAGCACCACGGCGATCGGTTCATCATTGACCGCGGACGTAAGATCCGTAAGGCACTTCACGAATGAATCCCAGATTACGACGGCATCCTGTTCGCTGTAAGTAGGCTCCGGCTGAAGTGTAGGGTAGGATACCTGACGGACTTCTATGACCTTTGCGGTTGTACTAACGGCGACGGCCTTCGTGCTGCCCGTCCCAATGTCAATTCCTATTACGTAACCCATGAACTGTTCGTGTGGCCTTGAATTTAATAATTAAAACAAAAGGGCACCTGTTTTTTCAGGTGCCCTTCGGTTTAGTTAGGTAAAGGAAGGGTTACAACGGTCCGAACGGGGTGCGGTGACTACTCGCTACGCTGCGCCAAAGCGTCCCGATTGACTCTGTATCAGGACCAGCGGCCGCTGCGCTAACGGTTATTTTCAATTGTGTTCCATGTGTGCCTCAGCCTCGCGACGACGAATAGCGTCAACGGAGAATCGTCCGGCACCAAATATTACAAAGGTGATGAGGCCGACCAGTACCAGAATAGATAGCCAGAGTTCCATGTGTTGACCGAGTGACAAGAATCCTTTGGGCGCGTTCACCAGGAATACTGCGCCGATAAGGATTGGCAACTGTATCAGACAGGCGAAGCGAGTATAAACGCCTAGCAAGATCATAGGCCCACCCAGGATATGGGCAAACGCTACGTAATGCGCAATTGTCAGTCCCGCGAAGTGCACATTCAGTCCGGAGGCAGAGATCTCTAACGTATTGATATGCGTGATAAAGAAGAGCCCTTTGTAGGTAATGAACAGTCCGAGAATGACGCGAAACAAATCCAGGAATCCGGGACGATGACTATTACCCCAGTGTTCCATGTCGGTGATAATATTCATAACAAGGTTGTTTGGAAGTATACAAAGTTTACTAAAATTCCACGAGAATTGAAAGGTGAAAATAGAGAATTATCCAACCGCTAACGCAGGCTCAAATGGGTGGATGTTTTGCTGAAGCGCGCAACAAGGCGGCGCGAAAGATGGGAAGGGAAATGCTTGCATCTGAAAGGTGTGAATGCACAAAAAAAGGGCTGCTTGATGGGCAGCCCTTGGCAATTGGCGTATTATGTCTTGTCGATTAATAGTCGTTATTACGGCGATTGAAGCCACCGCCACCACCGCTTCCACCACGGTAGCCACCTCCGCCACTGCGAGGTGCATCGGTTCTCGGCCTTGCTTCGTTTACCACAAGGGTTTTACCAAGGAAATTAAATCCGTTAAGGCTGGTGATCGCTTGTCTTGCAGCTGATTCATCCGCCATCTCAACAAACCCAAAGCCGCGGCTGCGTTGGGTAACCTTGTCCATTACAATCTTGGCAGAAGAAACTTCGCCGTACTCTTCGAATAATCCCTTCAACTCTGGTTCAGACGCCTTGAAAGGGATGTTGGCAACGTAAATGTTCATTGTTAAAAGTAATAAATGAGAAATTAGTTTAGGTCAACTGAACAAACTTTGACTTCAACTGCTCGCGGTTTTGAGAGGGCCGGTGCAAAATAAGATCAATCAACAGTTAAAAATAGCAATAAAATCTGACTAAAGGGAAAAGATTACAATGTGGTTTTTTTTGACAATTTGTCAAGCAAGTTGGTGTGTACTATTTTCTACACGGTTTTGAGCTTGTTGCGGTTCCATCATGGGAAGCAGTTTACATACAGACGCTGCAACTTATCGGCTGAAATCTGCATTTTGTCGTCAAAACCTACATATAGCCAATAGACCTTCTCAAAGTTGCGAAGGTCTATGCTGCTATTTCGATGTTGTGAAAATTGGTGCTACAGAGCGAAAATTTGACCGTGGAAGACAGTAGTGCAGCCTTCGCGACAATGTTCGCTTGAACGCAGGATAACCCGTCTGGGTTTAGTAAGCCCGTTCAATCACACCTGATCCATAAACCTTCTTTTGAGCAGTTTTTGTGTTGCCCTTGTGCTTCACCGCCCCGCTTCCAAGCACCATAGCATCGAGCGTATTGGTCACGTTCAACAGGCACGATCCTGAACCAGTTACTTTGGCTTTCGCTGTTTCAAGACTGCAATTGTACGCATTTAGCGAGCCGGTTCCACTCACCAGGACATCGATGGATGAAGCATATCCACGCACGGTCAGTGAGCCTGGGCCGCTTACTTCTGCTTTGATTGTATTGCCTTTCAGATCGATGTCGATCGAGCCGCTACCGGAAACACCCATCGTTACATAATCTGATGCTATTGAGTTTTCTGACACGACCTTGCCACCACCGTTGACCTGGATGTCGTTAATGTTCTTGACGCTTACGTAAAGCTTCATCGTTGGATTCAGCTTGATGTCATCGATCTTCGCCCAAATGCTCTTGTTGGGATTGTCTGGCTTACGGTCGACATTAATCATCAGAATTCCATTTTCCACCTTCACCTCAGTGAGAGAAAATATTTCCGTGAGTGCTTCGATCGTTACTTCCTGTTTGTTGGTTTGTTTCAGGTAAACCGTGTAGTTGGAGTTCACGTAAATTCCTTTGAATTCGGGAAGTTCGAGTACCTTCTTGGTCGTTTGTGCCAGCGCCATCTGAGCGATACCTACCAGTAAGATCGTTATCGTTGATACGAGTTTCATAAATAGTTGTTTTTAGGTAAGTCAAATAACCCTCCTTAAAGGGGTATTCTGAAATCATCTGACGACCCAAATGGATACTGGTCGGCGCGCTGGGCGGATTAATTGGATAATTTGAGGGAAAACTTACCTGCCCTTTTTGAAAATGGCCTTCATGATGAGGATGAAGGCGATACCCCCGATGCACATGATCAGGAGGACTTCCGGGGTTATTTGCTTGACAGCATGCATAATTGACAGCAAAAACGATAACTGCTACGTCATTGCAAAATAATGTAAGAAAGAATTACAAGGTGAGTCGAATAACTGCTAATCGAGCCTGGTGGGAAAAGTGCCCAGGCCAATTTTTGCAACAACGTGCTAGAACTGAATGCGCAACTGAAATCGCACTTCTCTATCGAAAGAATAATGTCCTGCGGACTCACCCGGCGATAAGTCTTCAGGAAGAGTAATGACCGTTTCGGCGTAACGCGCCCAGACGGTAAGATGACGCGTAATGTCAATGCGCGCCATGAGCATTTTGCGTATACCTGTACCGTTGTAGGCTGGCATCGCGTAGGCAAACAGCACATCGTTCTCATAACTGTAGATGCGGTTATCGTAGTCGTCCGTGTCGAACAAGGCATACCGCGCGACCACCTCCCAACCGTCCCACCCGATGCGCAGGTCCTGCGATACGGCCATGCCCTGCGTAACAAAACCGTCTTGGGCAAAACGGCTTATTTGCATCTTTGTTCTGAAACGCAGGTGATCGCGTAACCCGACCTCTGCGTGTACCCAATAGTTGTCCTTTGTGCCGTAAACCTGGTTGAAGGTAGCGTACTCAATGGGCGCATTCCTCGCCTTAGATTCTTCCCGTGCCTGGACGTAGAACAAGACGTTGCGCGCTGGCTGATAACTGAAGCGCCACAACCATTCATAACCGGCAGATGGCGCATAAGCCCGGTAGCGAAGCCACGGAAAGGTGAACAGGTCAAAGTAAGCAGTGAACGCGACCTTCCGGCTGAATTGATAACGCCATCCCGCATAGGCGCCGTGCTCGTTTGCCGCTGTGCTATTTTCACTAATGGCATTGCTGAACCGCGTATGAAAATCGGGCTCGTAACGCCGGATCAGTAAGGCTGCATCCAGGCGTGGGGTGATGGATACCAACATCCCACCCACCCATCCCGTGCCTTGTCCGAGCGCCACGGCGAACTCTCCGAAGGTGGCGAATCGGCCGGCGTTGTAGCTGAAAAAAAGACCTGCATTGGAGAGTGTCCTGCCTCTGAAAGCGAACTGATTGTAAGGCATGTCCCTGGGCAAAATGGGCAGGTCGAAAACGCTTCGCGCAAACATGATCCCCAACTCAAAAGGACCTTGTCTTCGTTGTAGCACGCAACCCAGTTGTGTGTCCATGATTCGTTGCTTGCCAGATAATTCGGTTTCCGTTCGATGAAGGCCGGATCGTTGCAGCGAGGTGGCTACCGGACCGCTGGTTGCCTGATCAATGGAGGCATCGCGTCGTGCGCGGGAGCACAGGAGGGTTAACTCCAGTTTTAGCGGCAGGGCGAGCGACATTCCCACGCCGCGCAGGTTTCCTGATTCATAGGCCGATGTATATGGCACAATGCCGACGTTGACGCGGCGCATGGTGGTGATCGTTTCAGCACCCTTGCCGGGGCCAAAGGCACCTCCGAGCATCAATCCCTGACCAAATTGTGCCTGGAAGTCGCCCACTATGAGGTTGCGCACCATGCCTTTGTTTTGCAGTTGTCCATGAAACGACCAGCGATCGAAACCATAATAGCGGTTGCCGGGATCCCACCTCATGGGTTCGCCTGCGTCTTTCTCGGTGTTGAAGCCAAAGCT
>DATHKA010000044.1:0-15378 GCA_035489615.1 Chryseolinea sp. | reverse complement strand
CCGGTGATCGCTATTTCGGGACCGATCACGACGGCAGAGGATGCGCCTAGCGGTGCCGTTACTATTACGGTAACCGATGGGGACACACCTGCTGCAAACCTCACCTTAACGGCAAGCTCCGCCAATACCACCCTTATCCCGGCCGCGAACGTCTCGCTGGTTCCGGGAGCGCCAGGTTCCTGGACGCTTGCTGTAACGCCGGCACCCGATCGGAACGGCCTAACCCAAATTAATCTGCTCGCCTCCGACGGCACGGGCAATTCGGATACTGATCCGGTAAACGTCACGGTAACCGCCGTGAACGACCTTCCAAGCCTAACCGCCGTTGCCAATCTGTCGATCAATCAGAACACGTCAACCGCGGCACTGAACTTTACCGTAGGGGACGTTGAAACGGCGCCTGCATCACTGGTCATGAGCGCATCTTCGGACAATATCACGCTGGTGGCCACAGGCAACATTGTCTTCGGCGGCAGCGGACCTAACCGCAATGTCACCATCACGCCAACGCCGGGTCTGTTTGGCACGGCAACGATCACCCTTACCGTAACGGACGCGAATGCAGGGATCAGGCAAACGGGCTTTGTATTGACCGTACTGGAAGTGAACGCGCCGCCTTTGTTTGTAACCACGATCACGGATCAGACGATCGATGAAGATATCGCCACCGGTTCCCTTTCTTTTGAAGTGGGTGATCCGAACACGCCGCTCACTTCGTTAACCGTCACGGGTACGTCGTCGAACACGGGATTGGTTGATGGCGGCGGTATAGCTATCGGCGGATCGGGTGCCAATCGAAGCGTGACCATCACGCCCAACATCAACGCTAACGGAATCGCGAATATCACCTTGCGCGTAAGCGACGGAACATTGTTCGCTGACATGACTTTTGTCCTGACCGTGAACTCTGTGAATGACCTCCCGACAATTACCTCAATAGCCACCCAGAACATTGATGAGAATACTTCGACGGGACTCCTGGGATTTACCATCACGGACCTCGAGACTACGGCGGCGCTGTTGACGATGTCATCGCTTTCGTCGAATACAAGCCTGGCCGATAATGCGGAGATTATTTTAGGTAGCAGTGGTGGTGGGTCGGCACGAAGCGTAAATGTTTTTCCGAAGATCAATCGGTCTGGCGTGGCGACTATCACGCTCACGGTAACGGATGCAAACGGAGGTACTGCGCAGACGGCGTTTTTGCTGAATGTGGCTGCCGTAGATGCCCCGCCGACCATCTCGGCGATCAGTGATTTTTCGATCAATGAAGATGCGCCGAGTTTGCCCATTCCCTTCACCGTGGGCGACATTGATGTTCCCGCCGAGGACCTCACGGTTACCAGTACTTCGAGTGCCACGACAGTCGTCGCGTCCGGAGGCGTAACCCTGGTAGAGACCGGCCCAGGCACCTGGACCGTGCAGATTACCCCGGTGGCTAATGCCTTCGGGTCGAGCCTGATCACCCTTACCGTGAATGACGGTACGGAGACGACGACAGAAACTTTCACCGTGACCGTAAACGCTATTAACGACCTGCCCACCATCACACCCATCATACCGACGCAAAGTATTAATGAAGATTCAAACACAGGCGCGATCAATTTTGCGATTAGTGATCTGGAGACTCCGGCCGGTAGCCTAACCGTTACGACATCTTCCAGCAATGCAACGCTGGTGCCGCCGGGAAATATTGTTGTCGTAGGTTCGGGTGGTTCACGGACGATCACGGTCATACCTGTTGCCGACGGGTTTGGCTCTGCTGACATTACCATCCACGTAACAGACGCGAGCAGCGGTGAGACCACGCAAACCTTTACCGTGAATGTGGCACCCCTGAATGACACGCCAACGATCAGCGCCATAACAACGCAAAACATTAACGAAGATCAGGCTGGCGGTACCGGCGACATCAATTTTAACGTCGGAGATAAGGAGGCGGGTACCCTTACCGTTACCGCTTCCTCGTCGAATCAGACCGTTGTGCCCAATGGGAACATCACCGTCGCGGGCAGTGGTACTGCGCGCACGGTGAACGTGGTACCCGCTAACAATGCGTTCGGCACGGCGATCATTACGCTCACCGTGACCGATGTGGACGATTTGTTTGCGACGTCGACGTTCAACGTCGTGGTGGCTTCCATAAATGACGTGCCCACCATCTCGACACCTCCCAACCAGACAATCGCCGAAAACGCTTCTACAGGCGCCATTCCATTTATCGTCGGCGATATTGAAACCGCACCCGGATCCCTCAGCGTTAGCCGCGCAACCTCCAACGTGGCACTTGTACCGCTGGCAAATGTTGTACTGGGAGGTAGCGGAACCAATAGGACAGTCACCGTTTCTCCGTTGGCCAGTCAAAGCGGGACATCCACCATTACGCTCACCGTAACCGACGGGACCACTCCGGTATCCACGACTTTCGATGTCGTTGTGACAGCGGTAGAGGATCCGCCAACTATTTCAGCCGTGGGCGATCTTTCGGTTAACGAGGATAATGCGACGGCCGCCATTCCGTTTGTAATCACAGACCCCGACACGCCCGTTGGCACGCTTTCCGTTACCGCGACCTCCGATAATCAAAGTCTTGCGCCTGATGCGAATGTTGTCCTGGGCGGCTCTGGTGGTTCCCGTAGCGTTACCGTTACGCCGCTGGCTGACCAAAACGGAACGGCAACGATAACCATCACCGTTACCGACGGTACCAACGTGGCGAATGAAGTGTTTGTGCTCACGGTGACTCCGGTGAACGACGCCCCGACCCTTACCGCGATTGCCAATCAAACGACCAATGAAGACACGCCTACCGGTAATATCGGGTTCACGGTGGCGGATCTGGAAACAGCCGTCGCCGTCCTTGTCGTGACTGCGACGTCGGACAATGCCACGCTGGTGCCGAATGCACCTGCCAACCTTGAGCTCGGTGGAACAGAAGCTTCGAGAACCATCAGGGTCATTCCGGCAGGCAATGCCTCCGGTACGGCAAATGTTACTGTGACGGTTGACGATGGAACATCTACTGCGACACGAACTTTTGGCGTGACGGTTTCGCCCATAAACGATGCACCTATAGTCAGTGCCATTGCGGATCAAACGGTTACCGAAGACGCCGGTACCGGGGCAATTGCATTCACGATCGGCGACGAAGAAACACCGGCTGGTACCCTGGGGGTAACGGTGAGTTCCAGCAACACCACGCTCGTGCCCGTAGCCAATGTAGTGCTGGGCGGAAGCGGAACCGACCGCAATGTTACCATCACACCGGCATTCAATCAGAATGGTGCTACAACCATTTCGATCACAGTTGACGACGGTACAACGACGACGGTCCGTGACTTTGTGGTGACCGTGTCGCCGGTTAACGACGCGCCGACCGTTTCGGCTATTTCGAACAGAACCATCAATGAAGACATCCCGACAGGAAATATCAGCTTTACGATCAGCGATCCGGAGACAGCGGCGTCTGGCCTATCCGTTGTGGCCGTGTCGGACAACTCCACGCTTGTTCCCATAGCCAATATATTATTGGGCGGAACAACCGGTACCCGCACCATTAACATCACGCCAGAAGCTAATCTAAGCGGCAGCGCGGTCATAACCATCAGTGTTTCGGATGGCACGAACACAACAGACCGAAGTTTTACGCTTAACGTGAACCCTTTGAACGATCTGCCGGTGATTACCGGACAAGAGACTATTGCCGTGAATGAAGGCGTCGCGGTTACCCTGGACTTCGTCTTGCTTCACGTATTTGATCCTGACAACGACGTGAGCCAACTGACGCTGCTGCCTACCGGCGGCGCGAACTACAGCTTGACCGGTCCGACTACTATTACTCCCAATGCCACCTATTACGGTCCCCTCACGGTCCCTGTTCTGGTAAGCGACGGCTCTGGTGTAGGGCCGCTGTTTAACGTGGCGATAACCATCATCAGTACGAATGACCCGCCGGTGATCACGGGACAACCCGCAGCGATCACAATGGACGAGGATCAGACCTATACGATACCGCTGAGCGGCTTTAGTATCACTGATCCGGACAGCGATCCCAGCCTCCGGACTCTGACGGTGTTGCCCGGTGCAAATTACACGGTTTCAAATGGCAACCAGATAACGCCGTCCGCGAACGTTAATGGCGTACTCTCAGTATCCGTGAAGGTCAACGATGGACAAGCAGACAGCGCGCCGTTTAACGCTACGGTAACCGTGAATCCAATTAATGACCCGCCTACCATCACCGCGCAAACAACTATTTCGACGAACGAAGAGACAGAACTCACGATCAATTCTGGCCAATTCACCATCGACGATCCAGAGCCGGTTCCTTACACCATTATCGTCATGCCCCCCGCGGCGGACGCGCCCTATGTGCTTGTTTCCGGAAGTATCATTAAACCAAAAGTCGACGTTACCGGAATCATCACCGTCCCGGTGCGCGCCAACGATGGCCAGGCAAACAGCGCCGTGTTCGATGCCCAGGTAAACGTTGTGCCGGTCAATGATGCACCAGTGATTACCGGGCAAACATCGCTCAGCACCGTGGAAGACATACCAATTACGGTTAAACTCGAAGATCTGGTGGTCACCGATGTTGATAATTTAACCTATCCTACCGGATTCAACATGACGCTGCTGCCAGGTACGGATTACGCGTTCACGCTGACGACCATCACGCCTTCACTTGATTTCGTTGGCGTCTTACAGGTAAATGTGCAGGTAAATGACGGCCTTGCAAGCAGCAACATATATCCCTTGTTGATCACGGTAACGGATGATGCCGATGCGCCAGTGATCAATGGACCGAAGAATTTATTGTCGTTTGATGAGGACACGGGTGGCACAGTTATCCTTGCGAACCTGGACTGGCTCGATGCCGACACCCCTGAAGCAGAAATTGTGGTAGATATTTTGCCGGGCACTAATTACAGTTTCGAAGATGATCGCGTCATTCCTTCTCCCAATTTCTTTGGCACGCTGACCGTCAATGTTAGAATTTTTGACGGGGAGGCATACAGCAACACTTTTCCTCTTCAGGTGACGGTGAATGCTGTGAATGACCCGGCATCCTTCAATCCCATCGCCAACATCAGCATATTCGAGGATGCGCCACAGCAGACTTTTACCGTAACAGGTATCACCGCCGGACCGATGGAGACGTCGCAGACGATGGCGTTTGGCCTGGTGTCAGACAATACCGCATTGATTCCGCATCCCAATCCTGTGCCGGCCTACAACGGTACAGCAGCGACTGCAGTAGTTGCGTTCAAACCCAATTTGAATGAATCCGGTGTGGCCGCCGTGACGGCGACCCTGGTTGACACACCACCGGGACTGTCACGCACGTTTACCATTACCGTAATGCCTGTAAACGATCCACCCACCATGAATGTCCTTAGCGATATGACTATGGATGAGGGTACGCAGGAACAGACCGTCGGTCTGATCGGACTCTCGCCGGGTGGGGGGACGCCGGAACGGGACCAGACATTAAAGTTTATTGTGAGTACCGATAACGATGATCTCTTCGAGATCTTACCTAACGCAGTTGACCCGACATCGGGGCAGACGTCGGCTGAACTCCATTTCAAGGCAAAGGAAAATGCATTTGGGACGGCGCGCATAACGGTACGCCTACAGGACAACGGAACGCCGTCGCCATCTCCCCACCGTAACTTCGTCGACCAATCGTTCACCCTGACCATTACACCGATAAATGATGCTCCCGTGATAGTTTCAAATCCCATAATACAAGCGGAGCCCGGCAAGGAGTATCAGTATGAGTTGATCGCAACCGATGCAGACAACGACGATCTCACGATCACAGCAACTTCTCTACCCGCCTGGTTGTCACTCGTACAGGGAACGAATGGACATGCGACGATCAGCGGCATTCCTCCGTTATCGGCGGCGGGCAGCACCATAAATCTGGACATTAGTGTGACTGACGAAGCAGGAGTATCGGTGCCGGCGGGTTACTCGCTTACTATGAACTCGCGCCCCATCCTCGCAGATTTTACCCTGTCGATAGCGGAGGATAACCAATTATTTATCACGGCCAGCGATTTTGCCGTCGGCTTTGACGATCCAGATGGAAATTCGCTTGCTGAACTGCAGGTCCTAACCTTGCCGGAGCACGGCAAACTTAAGACTTCCGCGGGCGACGTTAGCGCCGGGCAGAAGCTTACGGCTGACCAGCTTTCAACATTGGTCTACGAACCGAACAAGGATTTTTTCGGAAGTGATTCGTTTCTCTGGACGGGAGCAGATGGCTTCGGCGTTTATCCGGAAGATGAAAGTGGTGCCTTACTGACTATTCAGATAAATGGCGTAAATGACCCTCCAGTCTTCACCATGGAAGCTGAAACTGATACCTTAAAATATGAATTGGGAAGTGAAGAAAGGGTACGGCTCACGAGGCAATTTGATTGCTCGGATCCTGACGGCGATATGATCAAAGGTGCGGAACTCGTCTTCAGTGGAATTGACGGCTTTCAATACCGGCCTGAGAATGATTTTCTCATTTTCCCGGCAACGCCCAGGATCTCGGGATCGTTCAATGCAGGTCGTTTAATACTGACAGGCGACGCGACACATGCTGAATACGATTCGGCGATCCGGCATATCGAGTACCAGTACGTCGATGCCCGTGAATTGCTGCTCGATACGCGCGCCGTTAACATACAAATTAGTGATGGTGTGGCGAAGAGCACGCAGCAATCGCGAATCATTCACCTCATTTACACATTCGAGGATTTAGAGATTCCATCGGCCTTCTCTCCGAATGAAGGTGACGAGGTAAACAAAACCTGGGCAATAACGTCAAGCAAGGGCGAGGACCTTTATGCGGACGCCGAAATCAAGGTTTACAATAAGAACGGTCAGCTGTTATTCGAGACGCGTGGCCTTAACGATCCCTGGACGGGGATCCATAACGGTGCCTTGTTGCCCACCGATACTTATTATTACACCATTGATTTGCACTATAACAAGGTGCGATACAAAGGTGCTGTTACACTACTGAGATAACCTTAACGCATGCCAAGAGTTCTACTAACTATAATTACGATTTGCTTATGGGCCGGCGTTGTGCAGGCACAGTACGTGCCGGGCACGAATCAGGCGTTTCAATTTGCTCCCGTGTTCAATCCCGCTTTTTCCGGAATTGAAGGTTATAAAGATCTGAAGCTTGGCTATCGCTACCAGTGGACGGGTTTTGGAGGTGGTGCACCGAAATGGCTCAATCTGGCGTACAACTTCCGCCTCAAGGAGCCGCTGGATATGAACCTGCATTCGCTGCGCACAAACAGCAATGTGAACAAGCGTAAGAAAGAAGACATCCCCGCCATCAAACGTGCGATACATGGTTTCGGTGTGAATATTTACAATGAATCGCTCGGTCCCATCGATCGTACCGGTGGTGGCATAAATTATGCTTTCCATTATCCGTTGACGAACACGCTGAGACTCTCGGCAGGTGTCGGGGTCATTATAGACAACACGCGAATTGATCTCAATGCGCTGGAGTTAGCATTCCAGACCAATCCGGATCCGTTCTGGATGAATATGCGCGCGAATGGCTCGAATCACACGGACTTGAGCGTGCGGGCTGGGGTATTGGTGTATTCGTCAGCCTTCTATCTGGGATTTTCGTACCTGCCGGTGTACAGTGCTACGCTGAAGACATCGGAAGTGAGTGGTGCAGATCCCTTTTACAAGGGAACCATTATGGCGGGTATTGCCTGGCCGCTAAGCCCGTCATTGGCGCTTAAGCCGAGCATCCTCGCTTTGTGGCAGGCAGACAATAAATTTGCAATCGATTATAACGCCAAGATGTACATAGAGCAGAAAATTTGGTTTGGGGCTACCTACCGGAGTACAAAAAACATGGTTGCTATGTTGGGGTTCAACCTCAACGAAATGCTGGGGGCATCTTATTCATATGAAATTTCTACCGGAGGTATGCAGCAATTCAGCGACGGAAGCCACGAACTCGTGCTCTCGATCCGCCTGAATAATTTCAAACGCCTGAGCCCGCAGACATGGTGAGATTGATCCTTGTATTGGCATGTTTATTACCGGCAATTGCATCCGCACAGGAGTGGGAGTTTGGAGTAGCTGAAAAGCTCTCCGACGACGTGAACTCCGAATGTGATGATGTGATGCCCATTCTTTCCATGGACGGCAAGACCCTGTATTTCACAAGGTCCTTCTGTGATCTGAATCGCGGGGGCAAATTCACCGGTACCGATATCTGGATGAGTGTGCTAGACCCGATTTCCAAGCGTTGGACAAAGTCAATCAATCCGGACGCGCTGAATGACAGAAGCAATAGCGTGGCCGTTGGTGTTGCCGAACAAGGTGATGTGTTATACTACGCGCGTACATCGTCGGCTAAGCGGCCGGAGGGGGTGTACTCCATTTCCCGACAAGGCGGTACCTGGTCGCGTTCGCACCTGATGCCTGTACCCGGGCTGGAGCCCGATGAGTTTCTAGGCATATACGTCACGCCTGACCAAATGGTGATGATCATCTCTATGAACGGGCCCGACAGTCGCGGACGCGAAGACCTTTACATCAGTGTAAAAAACGACCGGGGAGACTGGACCAATCCCAGGAACCTGGGGTCGACCATCAACACCACCGGTTTTGAAATGTCACCCTTTCTGTCGGCCAACAAACGGCGGTTATACTTCACCAGCAGCGGACACTCGGGACAGGGTAATGGCGACATCTTCTACAGCGACCGTCTCTACGATTCGTGGGACATTTGGTCAGCGCCGAAGAACCTAGGTGAACAGGTAAACTCAAAGTTTTTGGATGCCTACTTCACAATCTACGGCGACACCGTCGCCTATTTCGCGTCGAACAAGTTCAAGCAGATGGATCTTTTCAAGGTTCATGTTTTTGAGAAAAAATCCCAATTTGATATTGATCGCCGAAATTATCTGACTGACGAAGAGATCCAGCGCGTGGCGGGACTCACGCTGCAACCGTTGCTTTATTTTGATGCCGGAGTCAGCGATCTCAATGATTATCAGAAACAGAACCTTGTTAGGATAAAGAATGGCTTGATCACTCATAAGGATATCAAGTTCAATATCATTGCCATGAAGCCTCCCGACAAGCCCCTGGAGTCGTATCAGACAAGGCTGCTGAATATACTTGACTTTTTTAAACAGGCAGGCATTGAAGGTAATCGAATTATCTTCAGTACTGAACAGTCAGAAAGCACCATTCAAAGTAAAGAAATGGTGCGGATCAGGTTCTATCGATAACTTCGTAACGCATGCCTTGTTTTCAATCGATAGTGAAGGAATACCTGATAAAATGTGGCATCGAAAGTGCAAATTTTAAGTAACTTGACATCTTAAGATGGCTTTTTTCTCTAGGGCTGGAATATTCAGTCTCAAATGGGTATTGCTCATTTGCATTCCCCTATTGTCCGTAGGAGCCGCTTACTATTTCGTAACGACCAGCGACAAACAATATCGCTCCACCGCCCAGCTGGCCACTGGCTTCACGACAGACGATGCCGTGAAACTCAGTGATAGCCCCAGCACCCCCTTCGACGTCAACACTAATTTTAATAACATCATCCAATCGATGAATTCGGTGCCCGTCTTATCGCTGGTGTCTTACCGGTTGATGGTGCATGATCTGGAGGCCGATAAACCTTTCCGCGAATTCGATCCGGTGAGGGCAGAAGGGTCGCTGGAGACAGAAGAGATCATCAAGTCCAAGGCAATGTTTCAGGAGAAGATCGACAAGTTCAAGACCTTGAATCTTTTCGACCCGAACGATCAACTTCTCTATCGGATCATCAAAGGTTATGGATACGATCACGACAACCTGTCCACGACGTTAAATATTCGCCGGCTGGGAGCGTCTGATTTTGTGAGTGTTGAATTCCAGTCGGAGAATCCTTTCCTGTCGGCTATGATGGTGAATGCTGTTTGCCAGGAATTTATACGCTACAACAAGACACAAAAAACGGAACGCTCGTCAGAATCGCTGGAATTTTTGGAGAACCTGTCCAATGAGAAGAAGAAAATCCTTGAGGAGAAGACGAAGGAATTGAATGACTACAAGGTCAATAGCGGTGCGATTTCGCAGGACAACGAGAACAAATCCAAGTATGCGCTCATAACGGACTACGAACTGAAGCGCGAGCGTCAGTCATCGGAGTTGAATTCTCACAAGTTGTCGCTCAACTCGGTCGACAAAACCATCGATCAGAAGAAGGCCAGCATGGGCAAGCTGAACCAGGATGAGATTCAGGTGGTGAACGCGCGGATCGTTGAACTTAAGCGCCAGATTAATGATTTGCAGAATGCCGATGCTGAAGGAAACCGTCAGCGCATTTCCCGTTTGCGGGAGGATCTGCAAATGGAGAATTCACGGGTCGAGGAGGTGTCTAAGAACAAGCAGACAGCCGATGAGTTGAAGGGCCTCGAGAAGCAGCGCGATGATCTCAAGCTTAAAGTAGAGATCACACAGTCGGATCTTGCGAACATTGAACTATCCCTTCGCAAGCTGCGCTCCGAGTTGTCCAGTAATTCGACCAAGCAATTGAACACGTCGGACTTTGAGCGTGAGGTGCAGCTTGCCTCCACAGAGTACATCAATGCGCAGGACAAGTACAATGCCGCGAAAAACAAATCCATGGTGATCGGCAGCTCTATTCGTCAGATCCTTGAAGGGCAACCCAGCTATGCGCCGGAACAGTCGGACAGCCTGATGTGGCTGGGTATAGTCGGCGGGGGCAGTTTTGCGCTTACCGCGATGATGATATTCCTCGTGAACATAATCGACCCCAATGTTCGGGTGGGTACGCGCCTGGAGAAGGCAACGGGAGTGAAGAATCTCGGATCGGTTAACGTGCTCAAGAGCAAGGATTTCAATATGCGCGAGATTTTCAGCGACCGCACGGCAAATCGCGAATACGAAGTTTTCTCTCATTTCCTGCGCAAACTGCGGTATGAGATGCAAAGTGCCGAGGGACGCGTGTTTCTCATTACCAGCACGCAGGTGAAGGCGGGGAAAACATTTCTGATCATCAGTTTGGCGTATGCGCTGAGTCTTGTGAGTAAGAAGGTGCTGATCATTGATACCAACTTCCGCCATAACTCGCTAACGAAAGCGTTGTTGCCTCGCGGACGGGGAGAGAACCGGAAGCTGCTGCGCAAGGCTTTGCTGTTTGAGGAGGAGGAAGATGACCTGTTGGTGGAAGAGAGTAAGGATGGCCGGGCAATGCAGGATGAAGACGACGCGGTGGCGCGTATGCAAAGAGCCCGGACCAAGGCATCGATCATCAACAAGACGCGGTTTGTAAATGTGGATATTATCGGCAATGTAGGGGGAAGAGATTCCCCATCCGAGATCATGGCTGGTCGCGACTTTAAGGAGATGATTTCCAATCTCGCGCAGCAATACGACTACATTCTCATGGAAGGTCCTGCGTTAAATGACTATTCTGACTCCAAGGAATTGATTGATTTTGCCGACAAGGTGATTCCCGTCTTCCGGGCGGATGCGGCCATTTCAAACATGGATAAGGAGTCATTGAAGTACCTGCGGTCTATCAACGGCCGGCTCATGGGTACGATCCTGAATAACGTGCAGCTGAAGAACCTGAGTTATTGATTCATTTGTTATTATTGATCGGTTCTAGTTCGGCTTGATCGGAATTCATCAAGCTACCTTCATTTCTTTCCTTGGCCGTGAATAGCATGCTTTTTAGTAGCTTGCGCGCCGATTCATTAATCCGATGAAAGAAAAAGTCTGGCTGTCGTCGCCTCACATGGGCGACATGGAGCACAAGTTTGTTAAAGAAGCATTCGATACGAACTGGATATCACCCGTAGGGCCGCACATCGCGGCGTTCGAGGAGGAATTAGCCCGTTACTCGGGCATTGGCCACTGTGCCGCGTTGAGTTCAGGTACAGCAGCTATTCATCTCGCATTGATTATCCTGGGCATTAAGCAGGGAGATGAGGTAATCTGTTCTTCTTTTACCTTTTCAGGTTCTTGCAATCCCATTGCCTATGCAGGGGCTACACCGGTATTTGTTGACTCTGAATCGGCCACGTGGAATATGGATGCGTCTCTCCTGGAAGCGTGCATCGAAGACCGGTTGAAGAAGACGGGCCGCAAACCATCAGCGATCATCCTCGTGCATTTGTACGGCATGCCGGCAGACGTGGAGCGCATCATGCGCATTGCTCGCGCGCATAGCATTCCCGTTATAGAAGACGCGGCCGAGGCACTGGGGTCTACGTATGGCGGAAAAGCGCTGGGCACGTTTGGCGATGTGGGCGTTTATTCATTTAACGGCAATAAGATCATCACGACTTCGGGAGGTGGGGCATTGATATCGGAGAACGCCGCCTGGATAGCAAAGGCCAGGTTTCTGGCGACGCAGGCGCGCGATCCCGCGCCACACTATCAGCATTCGGAGATTGGTTATAACTATCGCCTGAGCAATGTGTGCGCAGGGATTGGCCGCGGCCAGTTGATGGTGCTGGATGAGCGCGTGCATCAGCGGAGGCGGAATTTTGACGCTTATTACGAGGCATTCCGGGATTTGCCGGGCGTGTCGTTCACGGTTGAATCGAATGCCGCCTATGCCAACCGTTGGCTGACAACGATGCTGGTAAACCCGGAAGAGGCGGGCACGGATCGGGTGAAGATTGCGGCGGCCCTTGAGAAAGAGAATATAGAGTGCAGGCCACTTTGGAAACCGATGCATTTGCAGCCGGTGTTTCAGTCTGCGCCTGCGTATAGTCGGGGCGTGTCTGACCGCTTGTTTGAGATAGGACTGTGCCTGCCGTCGGGTTCGAATTTGGGGGAAGACAGTCGTGGCCGGGTAATTGAGGCAGTACGACGTTGTTGGCGTAGCTGAGATTGAATGTGGGTTCTGTAATCCGGCCTTGGCGGGTTTGTGCCCGGGCGCTGATATGGGTTAAAAGACGAAAGTCCTAAACAAGGCAGCCCGACAGAATGAACGGATTCGGATGTAAGAGTTTTGGCTATTTACGAAGCGGATAGGTGGGTCGGTTGGAGTTGCGACGTGTGCCTTTTGGCTATTTCCGGACCGGATTCTTTAGCGCGAGCCAACCGTTGGCAAGCCGATTGCGTCAGGACAAATGGCGTGGAGCCTGGCGGGACAATGCCGTCGATTGGAGCAGAAAGCTGACTTATTTGGTTAAAGAATTGAATCCGTTGATAGCCTGTATGGGGTGGATTTACAGGCAGTTGAAAAGTAAAAAGTTATCGCCTTTGAAAGGCGCTGATATTGAGAACATTAGCCAGATTGGGGACGGGATAATATACGTTTCGGGGAGTGGTTACAAGTGCAGAAAGAATCCGATCAAACAGGCAAGGTCGTAATTGAAATTGATAGGAAAACTTTCTTTACTTTTGCTGATAAAGCACAAATCCGGTCGTATGATGAAAGGGATTTTTACTCTGGTTTTTTGTTTGGGAGTTTCGTATGTGTTTGGGCAGGCCACTGGCGATTATCGAAGTGCCGTTAATGGTGGAAGCTGGCATGTAGCGGGCTCCTGGCAAGTCTTCACGGCAGGTCCCGGGCCTGGCACTGGTTGGAACACCGCCGTGGCGCCTCCGACCAATTTGTCAGCGGTAATCACAATTCGGAACGGCTTTAACATAGTCCAAAACTCTGGTGCCACGATTTTTATTGACGAGACTGTTGTGGAGGCAGGCGCTTTATTGACGATAGCCTCCGGCTCTCAGCTTAGTGTGCAGGCCGGCCTTGGAGAGGATTTGACTATTAATGGAACCGTTCAAAACAATGGAACGCTGCGAGCAAACCAGGCAGCGTCACTAATAGCTGTGTATGGCACTTTAAACAGTGCGGGAACGATGTCAAATATGGCCATCACCAGGCTTCGTTTTAATAGTGGTTCCCTTTATACGCATCAAAATAGCGGTGCCACCAGCATACCACCGGCGACCTGGATTGATAATTCAACAATCCGTATTACCGGCAACGTCACAGATATTACCGGTGGCCTGACCCAGTCATTTTATAATTTTGAATGGAATACGTCCACGCTCTCAAATCCGGTTTCTCTTACAGCGGGAACGTCCCTTATAATAACGGTAAGGCATGACTTGTCAATTGTTAACACGGGAGGTTCAAGGCTGTATTTTTCACAGGATAACGAAGTCACGGTTAATGTCGGCAACGACTTTACCATCGGCACTGCCGGCAGAGTTGGGTTCAACGTTGATGGGAGTACCACCGTGAATGTGGTTAACAATTTCACCGTTAATTCAACCGCCTCAGGCAATCTGCCAACAGGCGGATCATATGGTGGCGGGTCGGTCGACATCAATGCTACAAATGTAATTTTCGGCCCTTCATCGGTGTTCGATGCATCAGGCTCAGATGTTAATGAAGGTTTATCTGGCTCAGGCACTACCACGTTTGCAATCACGGGCAATTATGCCAGCGCCGGAACCTTTAGGAATACCGGCACCGCTCCTGGTCTTCCAATACGATTTACAGGGGCAGCAACCCACAGTTTTACTTCCACCGCAGTACCGACAATTCCTGTGAACTTCAGTGTTGAGGATACCGGCAATCTTGATATTGCAGCGACAAGTCGTCTGGCCGGATCCGGTACGTTGGCAGTCGCTTCAGGCGCCCGAATTACGCTTCGGAGCGTGTCAACCAATGGTGCATACAGAACGACGGTTGCCGCAGGAAACGTACAAGTCACAGGCACGCGTACCATCAATGGCACAATTGTTTACGGCGGTACGGCTCGTCAGTTTATGTTTGCAGAGACTCCGGATGTTGCCACGGTCATTGCCAATTCGGGTAACGTCGACGTTAGAGAGTCCGTAACCTTCACAACGGGGATGCTTACTTTGCAAACCGGCCTGTTGAGGATTGCTAATGGTTCAACTCTTACCGTTGCTAACCTGGCCTATGGAACGGGTGCTTTCGGTTACGCGCCTACTTCTAACCTTGTGCTCAATGGCACTGGGAATATCGACCTCCGATTGACTGCTTACTCGGGTAGTGCGATGAACAATCTGACTATTAATCGTGCGGGCACAGTCACCCAGACAACTGCATCTTTGCGTATCAATGGCACGCTCGCCTTGAGTAACGGGACACTGGCGATGACCAACCGCACGCTACAGGTTTACGGACCCCTGACTGCAGCCGTTGGCGCAGCCCTTTCATCCACGGCCGGATCGCTCTATGTGCGTGGGGCAGGGGCTATACCTTCAACAGTTCCGCTATCGGGCACGTTGAATATTTTCGAAATGGACCGGGCAACGGAAACGCTGACCACTACGGGTGCTCTGACGATTACGCGCCTTAACCTATATGGCGGA
>DATHKA010000043.1:0-15200 GCA_035489615.1 Chryseolinea sp. | reverse complement strand
ATGCTTACCGAAGCGCGTAAAAGCAGCAACCTAACTGTGTTAGAAGCATGCGAAGTGAATGATATTCGCGTGGCATCAAACCAGGTGACAGTCGAAACCACACAGGGCACGATCGTCGCGAAGATGATCATTGGCGCCGATGGCGCACACTCGATTGTCAAGCGAAAACTGGCTTCGTCGAAAATCAACCCTCGCTATCACAGTGCCGGCTTACGCATGTATCATCAACACGTGAACAGTTTTACCGCGGGAAACTTCATTGAGTTATATTTTCTGCGTGACATTCTGCCTGGATACCTTTGGGTATTCCCATTACCAGAGGGCCATGCGAATGTTGGTATCGGCATGCTGACTTCGGCAATCTCAGCTAAAAAAGTGAATCTGACCAAAACGTTCCGGCGGTTGCTGTCAACGGATCCCCTATTGCGCAACAGATTCGGTAATGCGGTAGCCCTCGAAGCGCCGCGGGGACATGGCCTGCCCCTGGGCGGAACGAACCATGCGATGTCGGGGAATCGATTCCTGCTGACCGGCGACGCCGCTTCTTTGATCGACCCATTTTCGGGAGAGGGTATCGGCAACGCTATCCGCAGTGGTCGCTTTGCTGCGGCACAGGTTCTACAAAGTTTCAGCAAAAATGATTTTAGCGAACAAGAATTGCATCGTTACGACATGACCATGAACATGATGCTGAGGAACGAGTTCAGTGTGAGCTACACGATGCTGAGGCTATGCAAATACCCCTGGCTATTGAACACCATTGTGGGCAAGGCCAACCGAAATGCCCAGCTCCACCGGACGCTGGTGGAAGCGCTCGCATTTCCAGATAAGAAGAGGTGGCTCGTCAGCCCTTCGTTCTATTTCAATGTGTTGTTTCGGTCCTAGGTTGTAGCCGTTGATCCCACTGGGATATAGTGTGTCCTCTATCCCCGAATGAGCCTCCGGGGACAAAAAACGGCAATGCCTCCTATCAAAAAAATTGCTGTATCAGAAGCGCAGCTTTAGCAACGTAGACCACGGCGCTGGCCATCGTTACAGTTTTCTCAATAGTCTGCCACACAGCAGTGATTACACCCTTATTCGGTTCGGGCTTTGCGAGCTGCGTTTGGATGGTTTCAATATCCGCTATTGCATTTAACTTCGTCGTGTCATTGATATCCTTACTGGCCCTTATATGTTCGCGAAGTTCGTTAAGCGCTTCTGCAGGCTGCTGGAACTTTACCTTTACTTGATTATGGTCACCGACTGTTACTACACTTCCCATGGCAGTGATATTGATTCCCTCAAAAATCTTTGGAGTGAAAGCGCTAGCGCCGTCTACTTTATCCACTCAGCGGCCTTTATTGCATCAAAATTTTGTTTCCCGCTCGAAACTCATTTTGCCCTTTGTAAATGAAGATTTTTGCGCTTCTTCTCCAATTAATTTCTGGTCTATTAGGTACGCTAATGAACTTACAATTTGCTGGTCTTTGAAACCATGCTGTGCTTTAAGGTCAGATTTAACGTCCTGCATTTTAACTGCCACTCCCTTCTTTCCGCGAAGACTTGATGCGTTTTTAAGACGATCATAAAAATATTGAAGTACTGACCGACGCACTTAATCATCGGCGAGAACTCGCGGCGGATTTTCTTAGCCATAACGATAATTGATGTTTGGACTAATTTAACTAAAATTCACAATTCATATCTTACATGGGCATGGAGGGAATGCCGATAAAGAAGAGAAGCCTTTATTCTATTGATAATATCAAGACTAAAGAAGCAATAACGTGGGACGGAGAATCAGGCATCCGGTCTTTTCAGTGAATGAAGATTGATAAGAAACTAGAAGAATTTAAGTAAGCGCACTAAATCAAGTAAAATCTGATTTACTTTCGTTCTATTGTATATTTTACGCATCGCGTCCTGTCTTGTACTTCTTCAACGTCACCGTCACACGTTCGCTGCAATACTTGCCGTTAGAAAATTCTCACTCAGGCAGCTAGTTTAGGTGCAACCTTTAAAATTACGATCGGTCTCTCCGTGAAGGGTAAACCATTGTAACCCAAATCGCTATGCTACACTACATATTGAAATTGGCTTTCAGGACCTTGAAAAGAAACAAAATCACCTTTTTCATCAATTTAATCGGTTTGTCGACCGGTTTGGCTAGCAGTATCCTTATTCTGCTATGGGTGCAAAATGAGTTAAGCTATGATCGTTTTCATGAAAACTTCAAAACTATCTATCGCATCACGTCGGAAGTTAGAGCTGAAAAAGGAATTTCTTCGGCTTACCCGCTGGCAGGAGCAATATCTGAAGAAATCCCCCAGGTCAAAAGTGCAGTCCGTATAAGAAGCACTTCTGGCAGTGAAACTCTATTTCAGGTTGGAAATCATAAGTTCGATGAGACTTCAGTGTTATTCGCAGACTCTAATTTCTTCAAAGTCTTTACTTTTCCCCTGGTTAAAGGCTCGCCCGAAACGGCGCTTATTCGTCCAGATGGCTTGGTGCTTACCGAGCGCATGGCTGTAAAATATTTTGGTTCAGAGAATCCTATGGGTAAAGAGATCCATGTAGATGACGACCATCTGTTTACAGTAGCCGGCGTTATAGAAAATGTTCCAGGCAATTCCCACCTGCAATTCGACATTCTGTTACCTATGTCTTATCGTGCGCGTACCGACGAAACTATAATAAAAAACCTTTGGGATAACTTCGACTTTTATACTTACGTCGAACTCGACCCGACTTTTTCCGACGGTGACATCGTTGCGATCCAGAGTAAGATGGATGCGATCTTCAAAAAAAATACTTCAAGTTTCGAAGCCGCTTTTGAATTGCAGCGCCTGGACCGGATACACCTGTACTCTAAGTTTAGGTACGATGTCGTCGGTCAGGGAAGTATTCGCTATGTTCAGATCTTTTCCATAGCTACCGCCTTTATACTATGCCTAGCGTGCATCAATTTCATGAATCTTGCCACCGCTATTTCGGTCCGGAGAAGTAAAGAGGTCGGGATGCGAAAGGCAGTTGGGGCTGAACGGTCCAGTTTAATGTACCAGTTCATGGCCGAGACGATTCTCATTACTTTTTTTGCAATGATTCTAGCAATGGTTTTTGTGGTCTTTATGCTCCCCACCTTTAATGAAGTGTCTGGTGAAAATTTGGTCATCTCGTTCGATAACCATTTCCTGCTCGCGGGCCTGTTAATAATGGTTATCATCACGAGCCTTGCTTCTGGGTTATATCCTGCTTATTTCCTTTCGTCTTTGCAGGCGGTCACTGCTCTGAAAGGCCGTGCGAGTGGAATAAAAAAGAGCGGCATTCTATTTAGAAATGTGCTAGTCGTATTGCAATTTGTTGTTTCAATAGTGATGATGGCCTGCACTATCATCATCTACGATCAGTTGCACTTTATTGAAAATAGGAAATTAGGTTACGATAAAGAGAATCTTCTCTACATTCCACTGAAAGGCGATCTGACGGAAAATGTTCGTGTTCTCCGCGCCGCGTTAAATAATGCCGCAAACCTGAATAATTATTCGGTCGTATCCGAATTGCCAACCGATTTGGAAGCAGCAACCCGTGGTGTCATATGGGAGGGCAAAGATCCTGAAGTGTGGCTGCCATTTTCAATCATGGGCGTTGACGAGAATTCGTACGATATCTTTAAAATGAAGCTGGTCTCTGGCCGAAGCTTCTCAAAAGAATTTAAAGGTGATACGATCAATTATGTGGTGAATGAAAAGGCATTGCAGACAATGGGCATCGACCTGGATTCGGCAGTTGGTCAGCCACTCGCAGTTTTTGGCGTCCAGGGATCAATCATTGGGGTTGTCGAAGACTTTAACTTTAAACCGGTACACCAGGCTGTCGACCCGATCATTCTTCGCATCAATCCGCGGTACGGCTACGCAGTAGTTCGCACACAACCCGCCCGCGTTGTTGAATCGATCGCAGAACTGGAAAAAATTTGGGGCCAGCTAAACCCGTCGTATCATTTCGAATATGGTTTTGTTGATCAGGATCTTGAGAAGCTATATCAGTTAGAGTATCGGATGGGAACACTGTTCAATGCGTTTGCAATACTGGCGATTTGTATTTCCTGCCTTGGATTGTCGGGTCTCGCCGTTTTCACTTCCGAACAGCGCACGAAAGAGATCGGTATACGTAAGGCCCTTGGTGCTACGGTCCTAAGTATCCTTGCCCTTCTTTCAAAGGATTTCGTACGCCTGATGATTGTAGCCTTTGTGATAGCGACACCCATTGCGTGGTACGGAATGAATCAATGGCTAGAAGCATATGAATACCGCGTTGCCATGGAATGGTGGACGTTCCTGGTTGCCGGTGGTGCAGCTTTGTTCATCGCCGTTTTTGTTGTAAGCTGTCAATCACTTAAATCTGCATTGATGAGTCCCGTAAATAGTCTCCGGGTGGAATAAGCCGATTGCATTATTTTCAATGATGCATTGCTGGAAAGGACTTCGATTACCTTTCTTTATTCAGTTCTTAATGATTTCACGGCACTCATCGTCGCAGCTTGGAACGTCTGAGACCCGGTGGCTAACAATGCTATAAAAAGAGCCGTCATTCCAGCTGCGATAAATGGCCATGCATTTCCGGGAACACGATATGCATAGTTCTCCAGCCACAAGTTCATGACATACCATGAGAGGGGTGTTGCGAGGAGGATTGCAACCAACAGGAGGCGAACGAAATCCTTTGAGAGCAGGACCATGATGGTGCCCATCGAAGCTCCGACCACCTTGCGTACTGCGATCTCCTTCACGCGTTTTTCTACAATAAAGGTTGACAGACCGAATAAGCCCAGGCACGCGATAAAAATTGCCAATGCTGCAAATACATTCGAAAAAATACTTATCCTATTTTCAGTAAGGTATAACCTCTCAAAATCCTCGTCGAGAAAGCTATACCCAAAAGGATAGGCTGGGGTCAATTTCTTAAAAATGAGTTCCAACTCTGTTAAAATAGCCTTTGTGTCTTGTGGCCTTGTTCTCACCATTACGAAACCTCCAAAGGTATTCAGTTGCATAATCAATGGCTCAATTACTTGTTGAATTGGTTTGAAATGAAAATTCTGGACTACTCCTATGATTGTCCCCTGTCTCCCGTTCACGGAAATTCTTTTTCCTATGGCTTCCCCCGGCCCCAGGTTCATAATTCTTAAAGTCGTTTCATTAATCATGTAGCTGGAGGTATCAGCGGTAAATGCAGCGGCAAAGTTTCGTCCGGCGACGAGATCTATTCCCATTGTTTTCAAAAAGTATTCGTCTACCGCTATCAACGGAAAGACAATCTGTTCATTCGCCGTTTTCCCATCCCATTCCACGTCATAAGTAGCGGAACTAAGGTTGGATGGTAAGTCGGATGTAACGGTAAACGACTTTGCAACCTTACTGGCTTCAAGTTCTGAGCGCAAAGTGTTGTAGCGTGAAAACAAATCAGCTTTCATCGGGATGTATAATAGATTCTCCCGGTCAAACCCCAGATTCTGACGTTTGATAAATTGAACCTGACGGTTTATCGTCAATGTTCCTACTATCAGCAAGAATGTGATCATAAACTGAAATACAACCAGTCCATTGCGTAACCATATACCCGTCGTCCCAGTCTTAAACGTACCTTTCAAAGATTGAATCGGGTGAAAAGATGAGAGATAAAAAGCTGGGTAGCCGCCGGCCAGGGCTGCTGTAACAACAATTATAACAATCATTCCCCCGACAATGTGCGGTTCTGGCATGAGGCTGAGATCCTTTCCCATGACTTCATTAAAACCAGGTAATGATAAGAATATCAGGACAAGCGCTACGAGTAGGCCAATTACCGAGGTGAAAAGGGTTTCACCCATGAATTGTCCGATCAATTGCCGTTTGTAAGCACCTAAAACTTTACGCATGCCTACTTCCCTGGACCGCCTTACCGCGCTAGCGGTTGCGAGATTCACAAAATTAATGCAGGCAATTACTAAAATAAAGATTGATACCAAACTGAAAATGCGGACGTATTGAATGTCCCCATGGCCGGCCACGTCCGCCATCAGTGTCCCTGATGCAAGATGGATATCAGCAAGCGGTTGAATCACAAACGTTGCCTTCATATTTTGCTCAACCCTAGAATACATTCTGTTAACACGATCCGCGATCTTTGTTAATTCGTCTGAATCAGTTGCCCGGGTAGGACGAAGCTGTATATACGTGTAAATGTTACTGTAATAATCCCACAAATAGTATTTCCGGAACTCACTATCCTTTTCCAAAAAAGCCATCGGAAGGAGGAAGTCAAACTGGAGGTGCGAGTTTCTAGGAATATTCTTTAGAACACCTTTTACGATAAACGAGTGTGTTTTATCTACCTGGATTTCTTTTCCAACCGCGTCGGCGTCACCAAAATACTTGATGGCCATGTCTTCCGTCATGAGCAAACCATTTGGTTGATCCAACGCAGTCCTGGTATCACCTTTTACTAGTGGGAAGTCAAACATTTTCAAAAAGAATGTGTCCGCGAAGAAAATTCTTTTTTCCTCAAAATTTTTGACTCCAGATGTAAGCAGCCTCGTAGTTCCTGCAATCTGTGTGACGTTGATTGCCTCCGGAATCTCAGCTCTCAACGCCTCGGCCAGAGGAGCAGGAGTTAGCGCTACTTTCACGTCACTCACATCTACCGTTATTCTATAGAGATTTCGTGAAAAAGCGTGGAAGCGGTCGAATGAGACCTCATCATTAACCCAAAGGAGGATAAGTAAGCTTGTGGCCATCCCAATACCCAGGCCACTTATATTGAGAAGAGATGAGGACCTGTGACGGAGCAAGTTTCTGACAGTGATGAGTATGTAATTTCTCAACATAGTGCTTATGATTTAAGAGGAATTGTTGTCCGGGTACAAAAAATATAGTCCAACATATGTGCCACAGTCAAATTCATTGTTCAACCTTATTTGGCATCCTGTACCGGACGTTGTGTCCTCTTCCGGATGGTTTTGTTCAATTGCGGGCAGTTCTTATCGGCTCAATAACCAACTGTGTCATCTGTCACTGACATTGGTATGGCACTAGGGGAGCTGGAAATTGAGGGTTGTGGTATGGTTAAAAAAGACGAATGAATTTGCATTGATCGTTGGTAAGAACCAGCTTCAGAATCGGCCGGATAGCTTTCTCAACTACTATGTCCAAATCGAAGGTAAATCGGGAATTTGGGCAAGCTATGATGCAGACCTTGAACTTGAATGCCTACCCATCGGTGCTAGAAAGGTTATTTAAGAGATTTGAGATGCCGTTGAGGTTCTTGTAAAAGACCTTCACGATGCCGAGGTTGCTGGTCCTGTACGCGCATGCTAATTTGCAGGCACAGAACAATGAGGAATTTATCAAACATTAAGATTTGAAGGCGACTATTGCTATTTTATTTTTCATAATACCTTTTTGCTCATCGGCACAAAAGGAAATAATCTTCAGCGAAGAAGTGGAGACAGTATTCCGGACCACAGACTCGACACAAAATTTCTATTTGGCGCTTGTCCCTATGACAGCAGTGAAAGGACTACTTGTAATTCTTCCTGGCTTTGGTGGGGCGCCCAGAGATATGCTCAAAGAAACCGATCTTCCATCTAAGGCTACGAGAGAGGGATATCTAGTGATAATCCCATATTTAGCATTCCAGACGAATACCAGTGATTCGATATCACAAAGCCGACTAACAACACTAATTATAGAAGTTATCAAAAAATACGATGTTCCCCCCGATAACTTTGTAATCGGGGGACATTCCATTGGAGGTAACAGCGCACTTCTCTATGCAGAGAACGCGTTAAAACCAAGTAATAGGAAGGCGGTTAAACCCAACCTAGCATTCGGCGTTGATCCACCTCTTGACCGGCCAGTAGAAGAGTGCTGACTCGTTTTCATTTACAGGAGCAATCTTGTAAACCTCATTGTATTTGGTTCGGACTCTCTCAATGGTGGGATTCTGTTTTGTCATTTGTAAATCGAGCCTTATATCATCAATCTCCCTTTTTTTAAGTTGAATAACATCATTGAATTTGATGAACCCATAGAGGGATTTCTTTGCGAAACCTCTGGGATCAAAAAATCTTGGCTCAATTCTTTGTCCGGTGCCAAATAGTCGAAATTATGGCGCCAAAGACGTTACGGTTATTTGCAGCAGACACTAGCGGTCACCCCGCTCGATAGCCTTCGTGATATTTCGCACCACATTGTCGAGTTTTTCTCCGGAGTCTTCCATGTGTTTCACAATATCGCGTGCGTCTTTCGTGAGCTTGGTTCTCGATATAAGGTTGATCAAGCCCAGAACACTGGCCACAGGTGCGCGCAGCTCGTGAGCGATAATAAATGCTGCCTGTTCTGAAGCCTTGTTTTTCTTTTCCAATTCCTGCGTCCGTGCCAGGACGATCATTTCCAGATTGTCATTTATACCTTGGATCTCTTCTGCCTGCGATTGGATCTCCTCGTTTTGTGCCTGGATCTCTTCGGCCTGTTTCTGAATTTCCATCGTTCGTTGCAGCACCTTTTCTTCCAGGACACGATTGTCGTGGATCAGCTTTCGCTCTCGGTAGCTCACAAATGCGGCACCCGCTGCAATCGCGCCGATTCCGACCAATACAACAAACCAACCAGTCTTCCAGAAGGGTGGCCGAATGGTGAACGCCACCGAAACTTCCGGCGCATCAGTGAAATCTTCCGTATCACTCGTCATCACCTTGAAGACATATTCGCCTGGCGGTAAACTTGAATAGGTGGCGGACCGATCGTGGCTGCGTATCCAGTCGCGATCATAATTTTCGAGCTTATACTGAAAGTTAAGATTGGCGGGATTTTGAAACCAAAAACCCAGGTATTGAATTACCACACTGTTCTCGTCGTGTTCCAGCCGCAGGTCACCCGCAAGATTTACGTCCTGGTCAAGTACACGCATTCCCGTTATTAGCGGGCGCGGCGCGGGCAGTAAGTCGAGAGAGAGGTTGGCGTATCTTACAATTCCCTTGTCCGTTCCAACGTATACCCTTCCGGTTGGATCAGTTGTCAAGGCATTCAGGTTTGGTCGTTTGTCGTGAATGCCCACTTCGTCGCCATAGTATCGCACCTTCTTTCGATCGGCGTCGTATATGTCAATTCCCAGGTCATGCATGATAACCAGGTTACCCAGCCGGTCGCTGGAGATGCAATTGATATTCCTCTCGCGCAAGGGGGTTTCGGTTTTCATGGGTTCAAAACCACGTTCAGTGAAGCTGAAAAGCCCCTCTCCCTGCACGTTCGCCCATACCACGTGATTCTTGTCTTCGGCAAAACCGTAAACGACCTTCGACGTAAGTCCTTTTTCAAAATGATGAAAGCCCTTCGTGTCGAGCATCCCCACGCCCTTTCCGTCCGTGGCAAACCAGACGCGGCTCTGACTGTCTATAAACACCTGATAAATGTAGTCGGACACCAATCCTTCGGCGCGTCCAAAATTCTCAAATCGCAGTCGGCCTTCTTCCTCAATTATCCTGGTTGCGCCACCTAGCGTAGCGAGCCATATCGTATCGCCCTTTCCGGTAATGTTCAGCACATTGCCATTGGCCAGTTGCTTTTGAAAGTATTGCGTGCTTCCGGTCATCGGTTCAATACGCAGTACTCCCTCGCCGTAAAGTCCCGCCCACACATACCCTTGTTCATCGGTATATAGACTGATCGCGATATACTTTTGAAAAGGCGTATGCAGCAACGGTTGCACTATCCTTCGATCACCCGAAGCATCGAGTTTCTGTTTGAATAAGCCTTCCCCTGTAGAATACCAAAGATTATTTCCCTGATCAACCGTAAGCGCAAGCACATTGGTGCTCTTGAAAGGATAAAACGAGTCGACGTAGTCAACCTGATCGCCAAGTGTTCTGATCAGCCCTGACTTCGATCCGACCCAGATGTTACCTTCAAAATCGGCGATGATCGTGTTGGCCGCGCTGAGGTCAAAGCTACCTGTCGAATGAAATAACTTCTGTTGTCTGGTGGTTGTGTTGTAAACAACCAGTCCACCCTGCGCGGAGGTAATCCACAGCTGATCTTCCAGTATCACAAAGTCAGTGAGTGAACCGAATTTCCATCCTTCTTTAACCAGGGGTACAGTCTTGCCGGTGACGGGATTATAGGAAACGAGCCCTGCATCTTCCGTGCCCAGCCAAACGATGTTGTTCTTGTCTATGAGGATCTTCTTAACGATGTTATCCGTTAGGCCCTGGCGATGGTCGAGTACGCGAATGTGAACCTTTCCACCTTTTAACCGACAAATGGCTACGCCGCCGTCAGTGCCTGCCCAAATATTACCACGAGCATCTTCTACCAGGTCGTAGACAAACAGGTCGGGCATGCCCTCTTCTTCATCCACCCTGAATAGTCGCTCGTTGTCAAGATAGTACAATCCATCATCGAGCGTTGAGAACCAGAGGCGGCCGGCGCGGTCAAACAAGATGTCTGACACCTCGTGATCAGAAGGTCCTTCGTCGGGCTCGAAATTCACAATTTTATTCTCTTCCAAGTAAGCGAGCTTGCCGTTTCGGTGGCCGATCCAGACGCGTCCGAGAGAATCCTGAGCAATAGCCGTCACGTGATTATCGGGCAGGCTATCCTGTTTGTCATAGTGGATGATGTCCACACCATCGAGGCGAAACAAACCCTGGTTGGTGCCGCACCAAATGAACCCCGATCGATCCTGAAAAATTACATTAACCTGTACCGACTCGCTGCGCTTGAGTAGCCGGTAATGCTGAAAGAAGGGAACCTGCGCCAAAGCACTGAACGCTGAACACCAGACTAAACACGTGACAATCCATTTTCCCATAGCTTGTCAATGAAGCGACATCACCGCGTTAACTGTGACTTCTATCTCCGTCGCAATCTTCTGATTGACGATACGGGGAACAGCGATGTTATGGTCGGCCAGAGGAACCCTGAATGAGCTTTCGATACTCAGGGATCCATCTTCAATGGTGATCGTGCTTTTGATGATACGCGTTTGTTTTTGCCCGTGTATGCTGAGTTCGCCTTTTGCGCGTACTTCGTATATGCCGTTGATGTCGTAATCGACAACTTCTATAATTTTCCCGGAGAAGGCCATACGTGGGTAAGCCTCACTCTCGATGTACTTTTCGTTGAAATGTTCGCGCTGCAGCTCACTGTTGAAACCCTGAAAAGTCTGCACCTGTACGGTGAACGCAAATTGATTGCTGTGGGGATCTATAATACCCTGCAGGTTGTCTGAGGCGGCTTGAATGAGCTCGAGTTCCGCGTTTGAAATAAACTTGATCTTGCCACGATCGGTCGTGTACTTCTTCTGCGCAACTGCATAAATGCTGCAAAAAATTAGCAAGCAGCAACATAATCCCTTTACCATCACCTTCGTATTAAGCATCGCGGCATCACCGCAACTTTCCATAGCCGCAATGGTAAAGTTAGCTAATTCCCTCCTGGCACCGGGGGCTTTAAAACGCTGTTCGTCGGCACTTTAGCGCTCCCGGCGGGTTGCGAAAAAAAACAAAATGCCGCCCCCTTGAAGCGGGGCGGCATTTGCTGACGCTAATCAACGCCGTCGTAGCTTACTGTTTCAAACTCTTTAGGTACGCAATGCTCTGCGGCACCTGAGCGATTACCCGGCTACTTTCATCTTCAATAAAATAATGCTCTATGCCGATCTTCTTAGCCTCGCGAATAATGTTAGGAATGTCGATTTCACCCGTGCCCAGAGCTACGTCATTTTCCTGTGATGTACCACCGGAAAGATCTTTCGGAGTTCCCTTCTTAAGATCTTTCACATGCAAAAGTTTCCATCGCTTGCCGTATTTCTTGAGCAACGCTACCGGGTCGCCTCCGCCGAAGTGTGTCCACAGTACGTCCATTTCAAAGGATACATATTCAGGGTTCGATTGCTGAATCATGTAGTCGAGCAGCGTACCCTTTTCGTAGGGCTGAAATTCATAGCCGTGAATGTGATAGCAGAACGTGATACCATTCTCCTTCAACACCTTGCCGGCTGTGTTAAAGTCGGTAACTGCTTTCTTCGCATTGTCAAGATTGAACTTGGCTTTTTCATGCGGAATCCACGCCACCATCAGATACTTGGCACCCAGCGCTTTCGCCATGTCGGCTGCAGCTTGCGGATCCTTTACAAGCGACTCGTAGCTGGTACCGGTAGCCGGAATTGAAATTCCCCTGTCCGCACACAATTTTTTGAATTCTGCCGGCGGCATACTTCCACCTGATCCTTCGATCTCGGTGATTCCCATGCTCTTAATTGTGTCGAGCGTCTCCGCCACTCCCTTGGGAAAACTCTTCCTGAAAGTATACGCTTGCACGCCAAAAGGAAATGTATAGAGTGGCTTGCCCTTTTGTGCTGTCGCGGTACTCACGCCACCAGCCATTATTGCCAGGGCAACCAATAGTCTAACCGTTAGTCTCATGTTGTTTTGTTAGTTTATCTCAATATTAACATCAAAGGTTTCGCTTCTTAAGTTCTTCAACGGCATGGTTAGCCGCGCGGGCGGTCATCGCCATGTAGGTCAAGGTTGGATTTTGTGTGCCAGTCGACGTCATGCAGGCGCCATCGGTAACGAATACATTCTTGCAATGATGCAGTTGATTCCAACTGTTCAACAGCGAAGTCTTCGGATCGCGTCCCATTCGCACGCCGCCCATCTCGTGGATGTCGGAGCCCGGCGGTGATTTTGAATCGCTTACCTGAATATCGGTAAATCCGGCCTTCTCGAACATTTCCCGTTGCTGCTGCTGGTAATCTTCCACCATTTTATCGTCGTTTTCGCTCCATTCGCATGAAATAACGAGTTGCGGAATACCATACTTATCTGTCAATTCCGGGTGAAGCCGCACGTGATTCTTTTCCAGGGGAACAGATTCACCCATCATCCAGCTACTGATGTGCCAATTGCCAAGTTTAGGGTGGAGTAAATTTTCGCGCAGTTGTTCACCAATCATCGAAGTGTCGGAACCTCGTCCTCGTCCTCCGCCGATCCCAATGGCATATCCCCGTAGAAAATCAGTGTCCTGCTTTTTGACGTTCCGAAAACGAGGAATATAGCTGTGACTGGGGTTGCGTCCGTCCGTCATTTTATCCTGAAAACCATCGTATGTGGCACTCCCCCTACCGCGATAATTGTGCCAGGCAATGAACTTGCCTAGCAATCCGCTATCATTTCCCAATCCGGCAGGAAATCGTCGCGAGATCGAGTTTAGCAGGATGGCATTGCTATTCAGTGCCGACGCATTCACAAAGATTATTTTCGCGAAGAAATCCAGGGTATCGTGCGTGGTACCATCCACGATTCTCACGCCAACCGCTTTTTGTTTGCTGTCGTCGTACAGGATGGAATGAACGACGGCGTGTGGCCTGATCGTTAGATTGTTCGTCTTCATCGCCCAGGGCAGCGTACTGCTGTTGCTGCTGAAGTAGCCTCCAAACTGACATCCCCGATTACACATGGCCTGATTCTGACACTTGTGTCGCCCTTGCTCCTGATGGATCTTCTGCGGATCAGATAAATGTGCGCACCGACCGTGAATCAGGTGCCGATCGTCATAGTTCTTCCCGATGCTTTCTTTGAAATAGGTTTCAATGCAACTCATTTCAAAGGGAGGCATGCATTCGCTGTCGGGAAGTTCAGGCAACCCATCGCGGCTACCCGCAATCCCTGCAAACTTTTCGACGTGTGCATACCAGGGCTCCATGTCCTTGTAACGTATGGGCCAATCGACGGCAAATCCATCGCGTACCGGGCCGTCATAATCAAAGTCGCTCCAGCGCTGTGTTTGGCGAGCCCATAACAATGATTTTCCACCCACGTGATATCCCCGCACCCAACGGAACGGCTTCTCTTCAACAAAGGGCTGTTCATCGTCCTTTATTGCCCAATGCATGGTTTCTTCGCGCATGAAACGCGCAAATTGATGATCCTTTCGCTGTTCCAGTGTAACGGTACCCCTATACTCAAATTGCCAGGGCGCCTTCCCAGCGGTTGGATAGTCTTTGATGTGCCGGACATCGCGTCCGCGCTCCAGTATGAGCGTCTTTAGTCCCTTCTCGCACAGCTCCTTGGCAGCCCAGCCGCCACTCGCACCCGATCCAATAACAATCGCATCGTAGGTTCGCTTATCTTCGGAATCAATCAGGAAGTTTGCCATCGGTCAATTAGTTACATCCACACAGCCGTAGTAATGGCCAGGAACTACTTTATATTTCAAATATCCGAGCATCACTTCTTTCGAAGTATTGAAGCCGCGAATCGTCTCCGATTTCATCAGGTCAAAAAAATCCTTGGCTGCCTTGTCGGACGAGGTAGCGAAGCTCAACAGCAGCACCTCCCGTTGCGCCTGATCACATGCGGCAAAATCCCTTTGACTCGCCGACTGCGCCTTGGCATTCAATTCAGCAACTTGCCGTTTCACATTCTGTTGTACTTCCGGCTCATAGCAGTTTTCCAGCAGGCCCGCGAGAAACTTATCCACACCAACCGACAAAGCGCCGGCGTCCTTTCCCGGTGGAATGATCGTGTCAGCGATGGCCCCCATCATCTGCTGTTCCGTTGTGCTGAACGCTCCCGACGCAAATGGAATCGTCTCGCGCGTCCATTCGTGCGCCCAGGCAGGTAGAGTAGCCATTGCGCCGGCAGTTGCCATCAGGGCCTTCAGAGAATTGCGCCTGTTCATAGGGTGAATTGGAAATTAAACGTGGAAATCATTCGCGGTTATGCATGCCATAATCCGCAAACATTGAAATTATGCACAAGCCCGTGCTCTCCTGCATGAATATTCTATGAGCGAGCCTCGGCCGTTACAAATGGAATAAAAACCCTGCACGTTATGTTCGTCAGCGTCACCGCAACGATTCAGGTGGTCAGGAGTAGCTCCATCTTAATGTCGGCCGTCTCAAAAGGGCTGTTGCTGACTGGCACGTACCGAAATCCAACGCGTTCATAAAGCTTCAAAGCCGATGCGAGCTGGTGATTGGAGAATAGCTCAACCTTAGCCGCTCCAAGTGCGCGCGCCTTGTCGAGACACGTGTCGATCAGCCTCCTTCCAAGGCCCTGGCCTCGGTAGTCCGGAGCCACCGACATCTTGGCAAGCTCGTAGCAATGATCAGCTTCCTTGATCAGCGCTGCTGTTCCAACCACTGCCCCGTCGAGTGTAGCGACCCAAATGAAT
>DATHKA010000042.1:0-6747 GCA_035489615.1 Chryseolinea sp. | reverse complement strand
CAGCAACGGAATTCATCAATTGGTTGGCATCACAACGGTTTCGGCGGCACGGTAGGGGAGGCCTGATTGCCAGAAACCGTTGTGATGCCAACCAATTGATGAATTCCGTTGCTGCAGGCATTTCCGCAGTTCGTGTCTGGTTCACGGCCATACAAGTGCCACGAATGACCGTGATGAGAATTCTCATTGCGTCAGCCTTCCTGCTCGGCATGTTATTTTCTTCCAGACTTTGGTGGGGAGATCGCCTGTTTCCCAGTCTTCCAGTAGTCGCGTTCTTGAGGCTGGACGGGCTTACTAATCTAATAGCTTTCGCCTTGGCAGGAAGCTTATTGGGCACTTGCCTACATCGACGCAAAATATTTCCGGTCGTAGCTACGGTGTCGGCCGCGCTGCTGATGTCTGCCGACCAAATGAGATGGCAACCCTGGGTCTACCTGTATGTTTTGATGTTATTGCCCCTGGCAGTAGACTCAACGAAAGACGAAGCTACCCTTGGCTACTATCGCTTGCTGCTTTCCGGTGTCTATTTCTGGAGTGGCATCCATAAGCTAAATCCACAGTTCCTCGACGGCAACTTTCAAGCATTCTTGGATGTTGTCTTTCACTATCGATTCCGTTCTTCGTCAGATCCTCTGCGAGTGATTGGATACGGTATCGGTGGAACGGAACTGTTCGTTGGCTTGTCGCTGTTGACCGGTATTTTTCGACGGCTGGCGCTGGGATGTGCGGTTATCATGCACGCAGCAATTATAGCCGTTGTGGCGCTTGCTGACCAATTCGCGTCGATGCTGATCCTGTTGCCCTGGAATCTTGCCATGATATTATTTGACTTTACGGTTTTCAGGGTGAAGACTAGCCGTCCTTCGGAGAAATTCCGGGACCGACCGCGCCGCCAGCAGCTGGTTTTCGGCTTTGCCATTATAGTCATCTGGCTCATGCCCGCACTGAACTTTCTTGACCGCTGGGACCACTACCTGTCGTTTTCACTTTTCTCGAACAAAGTCCCGCGATTTTACGTCGCTGTCGAGGCGTCAGAAGCGTCGAAAGTGCCGGCACAGATCCGCGAATTTACGGCCTCGATAAATGGTCTCTCGGGTGGCGAGATCATTAACGTGGACCTATGGGCGAGGAAGGAACTTGGCGTGCCTTTTTATCCGGAGGATCGGACGTTCTCAACCCTTGGTAAGTACTTTTGCAGCCTGGGAATTGAGGATCGAAAGGTATTTTTTCTTCGCGTGACTGGCCCGGAGAACGATCCTGATGTGTTTAGCACGGATTGTTCCAGTCCGGACATTCCGTGAGGACTTGGCGCAGTGCCTGGAAGTGTGCTTCAATTGCGTATTCTTGCAGGCGGAAGTTGCCGGTAGAGATTGCTTGCCATTATTGGCATCATCACAACTGGGGATTTCGCGGCACCTTGGATTCCAGAATAGGCAAAATTTGCTAAAAAAAGGGTAGAGAGCAGTTTTGAGCGCTTTCAGGCCCCTAAAATCTTTCGAAAAACGCTTTGCAAGCTGTTTGCCTTTAGATACCTTTGCAGTCCAAATTTTTGAGAGGTCTATTAATTAAATTATAAATGCCTACCATTCAGCAACTTGTGAGAAAGGGAAGGAACAAATTGACGTTCAAGTCAAAGTCTCCCGCCCTGGATTCCTGCCCGCAGCGCCGCGGCGTGTGTACACGCGTGTACACGACGACGCCCAAAAAGCCGAACTCTGCCATGCGTAAAGTGGCTCGTGTTCGTCTTACCAACGCCAAGGAAGTGAACGCCTATATCCCAGGTGAAGGTCACAATCTTCAGGAACACTCAATTGTGCTGATCCGTGGTGGTCGCGTTAAGGACCTTCCTGGTGTGCGTTACCACATCATCCGCGGTGCATTGGATACAGCGGGGGTAAACGGACGCAAGCAGAGCCGCTCGAAGTACGGCGCAAAACGTCCGAAGCCAGGTGCACCAGCGCCTGCGGCAGGTAAAGGAGCTCCAGCTAAGAAAAAATAATATTTGAGTAACGATGAGAAAGTCAAAACCCAAGAAGAGATACTTACTGCCCGATCCTAAGTTTCAGGATACGCTGGTAACGAAGTTCGTTAACTACCTGATGGAAGACGGCAAGAAGAGCGTTGCTTATAATATTTTCTATGATGCCGTTGCGCACGTGGAAAAGAAAATCAACGAGCCCGGTCTGGAAGTGTGGAAGCGTGCGATGAGCAATCTGACTCCTGCCGTAGAGGTTAAGAGCCGCCGCGTAGGTGGCGCTACGTTCCAGGTTCCGATTGAAGTCCGCCCTGAAAGAAAGACCAATCTTAGTATCAAATGGCTCATCGACTATGCGCGTATGCGCGGCGAGAAAACCATGATGGACAAACTGGCTGCCGAGATCATTGCGGCTTCTAAAGGTGAAGGTGCAGCGATTAAGAAAAAGGATGATACGCACCGCATGGCTGAAGCGAACAAGGCGTTCTCACATTTCAGAATCTAATCAGGATTATTATTTCCATGGCAAGAGATCTCAGATACACCCGTAATATTGGTATTGCAGCACACATTGACGCCGGAAAAACGACGACTACGGAGCGCATACTTTACTATGCCGGTGTAAATCATAAAATCGGAGAAGTTCACGATGGCGCGGCAACCATGGACTGGATGGCGCAGGAGCAGGAGCGGGGTATTACCATTACGTCGGCTGCTACTACCGTTTATTGGAAATATCGCGATAACGACTATCACGTAAATATCATCGACACTCCGGGTCACGTGGATTTTACCGTTGAGGTAAACCGCTCTCTGCGTGTACTGGATGGTCTTGTCTTTTTGTTTTCAGCAGTGGACGGCGTTGAGCCCCAATCAGAAACAAACTGGCGCCTGGCCGACAACTACAAGGTAGCTCGTATCGGATTCGTCAACAAGATGGACCGCGCCGGATCTGACTTTCTGGGAGTTTGCAAGCAGGTAAAAGAGAAACTGGGAAGCAAGGCAGTTGCCCTTCAGCTCCCCATCGGTGCCGAAGATAACTTCACAGGTGTGGTTGACCTGGTCAACAATCGCGGAGTTATCTGGAATGAGGATGACAAGGGAATGACCTACAAGGTGATTCCTATTCCAGAAGACATGGTTGAAGAAGCCAAGGAGTATCGCGAAAAGCTGCTCGAGTCAGTGGCGGAATTCGATGAGTCTCTCATGGAGAAGTACTTCGACGATCCGAATTCAATCACAGAAAAGGAAATTTTGACGGCGCTTCGCCAGGCAACTATCGCGATGGCTATTGTGCCGATGGTTTGTGGCTCGTCGTTTAAGAATAAGGGTGTGCAGACAATGCTCGATTACGTAATGGAGCTGCTGCCTTCACCCATGGACAAGGATACGATCGTTGGGACGAACCCTGATACCGGTGCTGAAGTAAGCATCAAACCGGATGAGAAGGCACCCTTTGTTGGTCTTGCTTTCAAGATCGCTACCGATCCGTTCGTTGGTCGCCTTTGCTTCGTGCGCGCCTATTCAGGCGTGCTGGAGTCGGGCTCTTATGTGTTCAATACGCGTTCCGAGAATAAAGAACGGATTTCTCGCGTGTTCCAGATGCATGCCAACAAGCAGAATCAGATCGAACGCCTTCACTGCGGTGATATTGGTGCCGTGGTAGGTTTCAAGGACATCAAGACTGGAGACACCCTTTGTGATGAAAAACACAAGGTGGTGCTGGAGTCGATGGTATTCCCTGAGCCGGTTATTGGCTACGCAATCGAACCTAAGAAGCAGGCTGATATTGATAAATTGGGTATGGCGATTGCCAAACTTGTGGAAGAGGATCCCACTCTGCGTGTACATACCGACCAGGAAACTGGACAAACGATCCTCCGTGGTATGGGTGAACTTCACCTTGAAATCATTATCGATCGCCTGAAGCGCGAGTTCAAGGTGGAAATCAACCAGGGTGCGCCGCAGGTGGCCTATAAAGAGGCCCTTACTAAGTCTGTGGAGCACAAGGAAGTGTACAAGAAGCAGACGGGTGGCCGTGGTAAATTTGCCGATATCGTATTTGAGATCGGGCCACGCGATCCTGCCGATGTTTTAGCGGAGGATAAAGAGGATAAAAAAGAAGGCCTGGAATTTGTGAATGATATCGTGGGTGGTGTTATTCCGCGTGAATTCATTCCAGCGATCCAGAAGGGCTTTGAGCAATCCATGGTAAACGGACCTTTGGCCGGATACCAGATTGATTCAATGAAAGTTCGTTTGTTCCACGGTTCATTCCATGACGTGGACTCGGATGCGCTGTCGTTCGAACTGGCGGCCCGCGTTGGCTTCAGGGAGGCAGCAAAGAAGTGTGCGCCTCAGTTACTTGAGCCCATCATGGGAGTTGAGGTTTTGTCGCCGGATGAATACACAGGTTCGGTAACAGGAGACTTGAATAGAAGACGCGGTAATTTGAAGAGCATGGACACCAGAAGCGGTGCGCAGGTTATACGGGCAGATGTTCCACTTTCGGAATTGTTCGGCTACGTGACTGACCTACGGACCATCACTTCAGGCCGTGCATCTGCATCCTTGACTTTTTCGCACTATGCTCCGGTTCCTAAGAACCTGGCAGACAAAGTAATCGAGGAAGTAAAAGGCGCTGCCGTAGCGAAATAAATAGAAAACTAAAAAAGGATTTAGACGATTTCCTTAACACAGATAGTATGAACCAAAAGATCAGAATAAAACTCAAGTCTTACGATCACAACCTCGTTGACAAGTCATCTGAAAAGATCGTGAGAGCAGTGAAAGCAACCGGCGCCGTAGTGAGTGGTCCTATTCCCCTCCCTACTGAAAAGGAAAAATTTACGGTACTCCGGTCTCCCCACGTAAACAAGAAGGCGCGTGAGCAATTCCAGCTGTGCACCTACAAGCGCCTGGTGGATATCTATTCTAACAGTGCCAAGACGGTCGACGCCTTAATGAAGCTTGAGCTTCCCAGCGGCGTAGACGTGGAGATCAAAGTGTAGTTACCTGCCTATCGAGAGAATATTGAAAGTCACTGGCGCAAGTCGGTGACTTTTGTTTTTGCAGGGTAGTTGTTTTGGTTGACGGTAGTTGGTTGTTGGTTGGTGGCGGTAGTTGGCGCAAGTCTTCGGTAGTTGGCGTAGTTGGCGCAAGTCTTCCCATGCAAGACGTGGAGTTAGCAGTAACTTGGCGGGAGACTTGTGCCTCCATATTTTCTGGCGATGAATCCATTGCAGTCTTCAGACTGGCTCGGAATTTCACTTCAGTCTGAAGACTGAAGTGGTTTCAACACGCTGATGACCGTTTGCACAAGTCTCCCGTCAAAGGACTACCAACTCCGCGTCTTGCATGGGAAGACTTGCGCCAACTCCTCTTGAAGACTTACGCCAGATACTCAGCCAACTACCTACCTAACTACTGGTTGCCGAGGTATCGGGTGTAATCATCGGAGGTGTCAAGGTCAATGGAGCCCGCCGGAAACGGAATGGAGACTACTTGCTCTGCGAACTGATCAATGATTTTCTTTGCTCCCTGGTCGTCGCGCAGCATAAGGATATTCGAAAAAAAAGACCTTCCAAACATGGCTGGCACGCCCAGCGTGTTGTCGTAGGCGGAGGCGGCAATCTTCTTTTGAGAATGCGTGTAGTGGTCACGCAGCAGGACCAGGTGAGACGAGCTTAATTCCGGTTGGTCGCATACCATGATGAGTACAGCAGTTGCCTCCCCGTGGTCATGTAAGATGTAGTGGAGACCCGTCTTAATCGAACTACCCATCCCGCTTTTCCAGTAGTGATTGACGACCACCTCGACAGGAAGATCAGCGATTACGTCGCGATGGGGCTCTTCATTGGCACCCAGCACGACGACGACGGCCGATGATCCGGAGGTTAAGGCTACCTCGGCAGAACGACGCAGCAACGGCATGCCGCCAACATCCAGCAGTTGTTTAGACTGGCCCATGCGAGATGAGGCGCCAGCGGCTAGCAGCAGGGTAACAAAGTTCAGTGGTGCGGGTTCTGAAGCAGGATCGCCTGCATTTTCGGGGTCGCTATGGGGCTTCATCGGGGATGCATCATACGATACATTCCATAATTTAAGAAATGAAAACGCATCTGCAGTAGGCTCGATCGTAATTGTTGTGTGGGAACGTCGTGGAACAAGCAGGCCTATTCCATCGGCTTTGCGGCAAGGAAATCTTTCTCTGACATCGTGCCTCCTTCAGAAGAGTCGGTGTCTACCAGGATTTTCCACGTGCCATTTTCAAGCCTCAGCACCACGTGAAAGCGGCCATAAAAGGATCGGGACACTCCGTCCTTCCCGATGTTTGATGTCTGGTAGATGCCTACATCAATAGCCTGGGATGCATTTGCCAGGCGTTCTGTGAACCGGAGTTGAATGGTGCGTCGGGTGCCTTCGTCTTTATATCTTTTGTCGCCCGCGCGTTGCTGATTCAGGTAGTCGTTCCAGTTCAACACCTGGTTGCTTTCGCGCCCTGAGCGAACGAGGTCTTTTGAATGCAGCGAGAGGAAGGCGTCGGCATCCAGGTTGTCAAAGCTCTTTATAAATGGTTTCCATACCTGTTCGTTGATGTCACGTTGATAGTTCTGGGCATGTGCGGCGGCTCCAGCGATCAGCCAGCAAAACAGTGTGGCTGCAACGATACGGATATACGCACATCTATTCCAAAAGCGTATCCTTGGCATGTTAGTATTTAATTCGGACCGCACCGGCACTGGTTGTAGCGGTGGTTATTAACCCGGTCT
>DATHKA010000041.1:0-12653 GCA_035489615.1 Chryseolinea sp. | reverse complement strand
ACACACTTCGAAAATATTGGCTCCCGAAAGCGTCTCTGTGATCCGCATGTTGCCCGAGCACTGGTCATCGGTATTAAACCGGAAAAAGTCCGGCGACGTACCGAACTGAGCTGGACACCTCACCATGCCGGCAATCTTCAGAAAAACTCTTGGCCTGTAAGAACATTCCGCACCCGGGCGCGCACCGCATGCCCGCGGAAGAAAGTTGTGCGGGATCGAAGGTATCTGATAATTGTGGGGGCCAACGTTAAGCACAGGAATCGCTCCGCCAAACGCCACGACTTGAGGTGCACTTCCGTCGTCCCATTCGATTTCAACGGCAAAATTGTTGGGGTTGCTTCCATCAGCCACATTGAACGCGCTAACGCTAATAGTACCGGGTGCGCCCGGCTTGTTCAAACATAGTTGACCATTGTCAATACTTATCGCACCACCCGTAGGCGAAGGTGCTCCATTGAATCCGCCGCAACCCACCTGTGCCCATGAGCGTTGTGCGCCCATGACAAAGAGGATGACGATTAACGGCAACAGATAACTGTGTAAAGATCTACGCATGCACTAACGACGTTTGAAAAAACAAATCCGACACGAGTGCTCAGCAGAGCTGTTAACATCAACTGCACTAACCAATCATATCGAACATGTATCCGCAGGAAAAAATGTTGGTAACCCTGCGCAGTTACTCTCAATGCACCAATTTAAGTCAAAACTACATCCACGTTTGGTGTGCTGCTGATATAGCAGTCGAATGAATGAAGCTTTACTATTAGTTGACGTTTGCGAACGATAAATGGCAATGAAAACAAGGACTCATTTATAAAGTCCAGGAATGGGAAATGACGAGATGTAATGTTGATGTATTAAAGATGACCAATGTGACAAATTTCCTGATCAATCTATGCAGTGATGCTTTGAAGCACCATACATCTCTTGCGACGATCCGCAAACCACACACGCAACGGTATGGATAGATCATGCCACGGTGAACATCCAATTGTGCCTCGATGTCCTGCCGCTATTAAAGAATTCAATTAAGAAACTGGCGGTGGTGAAAAAACTTGCGCGGTTCATGATGGATTTTAAAAGTTCTAAGGCGCGAATAGTCAATGACCTTAATGCCTTTGTGCTGGTCCAGGACCAGATTGCCGACGTTCAAACTTCAAGTTTCCAGCAAAACAACATCACACCCGGTCCCGCAAGACACCCCGCCCTCGCTTATGATGGAAGAGCCAATTCGTCAGGGGACTCCTTCTTACTTATGACGCAACCTCATCCGGCTCCGTTATTCTGCCCAGCGTGTGCCAACATGAGTCCAAAATATTTGACCGCTCGCGGACAATGCTGGTCAGGATCGAACAACTGAGCTGGTATAAATGCCTCAAATTCATCGGCAAAAAACGGAATTAGAAATGGTGTGATACTTGTCGTCGCAGCCTCTATTAACCCAACTGACCCATGCTACGGAACTTCTTTGTCGTCGCGCTGCGCAATGTTCTCCGTTACCGGACCTTCTCGGGCATCAACATTTCAGGACTCACGCTCGGCATTGGATGTGCCCTGTTCATTTTTCTCATCGTTCAGTTCGAGCAGAGCTATGATCAGTATCACGCAAACATCAGCAGGACGTATCGCGTGAATGCAGGGTCTCCAAATTCTCCGGTAGACGAAATGGATACCGGAACGCCGCAGGGTGTTGCACCTATCTTAAGAGCCGAATTCCCGGAAGTAGAACTCGCTGCAGTCGCCTACAAACTGAATCCCGAACAATCGCAGGTCGAATTCAATCATGAATTGACGCGCGTCAATCAGCTGTATTACGCACAGCCTGAGTTCTTTCAAATATTCGATTTCCAATGGGTGCAGGGATCCCCGCAAAAATCTTTGGGTGCGCCGAATCAGGCGATCCTTACCGAGACCATGGCAAAGCGCTTCTTCAATGGCGATGCCATGAATAAGACGATCAGGGTCAATAACCATATTGATGTTGTGGTAACGGGTATCGTCAAAGATCCCCCGGTGAATTCCGATTTTCCATTTGAAGTAGTGATGTCGCATGCTACGCTGGAGAAAGACAAAAATAACTATGACCCGAAAGGGCTTGAAGGATGGAACTCCTACTATCACACGTATGTGTTGTTGCGTCAGGACGCAAGCCCCGCCGCCTTTGATGCCAAATTGAAACAGATGGTCGCCAGGCACCTCGACCAGGAGAAGGCTGACAAATTCCTCGGATTCAAATTAATTCCCGTAAGCGATATCCATTTCCTGTCCGGGAACTTCAACGATCGTACCATATCACGCACAACCCTCCTTACGCTGAGCCTCATCGGCCTGCTGATCATAATCATTGCGTGTATCAATTTTACGAACCTTTCTACCGCGCAGGCTATACGCAGATCGCGCGAAGTGGGCATCCGTAAGACGCTGGGCAGTTCCAGAAAATTTCTTGTTCTTCAATTCCTCGGTGAAACGTTCCTGATCACTTTGTTCGCCGTGGCGCTTGCGTATTTACTCGCCTCGCAACTGACACTGGTGTCGCAGCGTATAACGGAGATACCGCTCAGTATGGACGTCCTGGTGAAGCCTGAAACATTCCTGTTTCTGGCAATTACCCTGGTCGTCGTAACGATCCTGTCCGGATTTTATCCAGCATTCGTATTGTCCGGCTTTCAGCCCGTGAACGCTTTGAAGAACACGCCGCTGGTAACATCGCTGCGGGGCCTTTTCGTCCGCAAGGGACTGATCGCATTTCAGTTCATGATCTCGCAGGTGCTGATCGTGTGTACCCTGATCGTCATCCGTCAGATCGACCACTTCACCCATCTTCCCCTGGGATTTAACAAAGACGCCGTCGTCGCTGCCGACATCCCCGACTCCAATCCCGTTTTACTATCGACCCTCAAGAACAAACTGATCGGGCATCCGGCCATTAAAGGAGTAACCTACTCCCTGAATACGCCGTCGGCCACGATCAATAAATGGTGGGCAAACCTGGATCACGTCTCCTTTGGCGGGGACCATAAGAATGCGGAACTTAAGTTTATCGACTCGGTATACATGAATATGTATGACATTAAGCTTGTAGCCGGCACCTTGCGCATTCCGGCAGACACGGGCATTTCGGTCGTCGTCAACGAAGATCTCGTCAAAACGATTGGCCTCCAAAAGCCTGAGGACGCTATCGGCGAGACAATAAAATACTGGAATGTGAATGCTACCATTGTCGGCGTCGTCAAAGACTTTCAGACGGTAACGCTTGCCGAGGGAATGCACCCGGTAATATTGACGTGGCGACCGAACTTCTTTCAAAAGATGTCGGTAAAGATTGATATGAAAGAGTCGGCTGCAGCGGTTGCCCTCCTGGAAAAAAGTTGGAAAGAGGCTTTTCCAGCGTATTACTTCAAGTACACGTTCCTCGAAGACGACCTTGCCACTTTCTATCAGGAGGAACGCAAGATATCGCGTTTGCTCATTTCCTTTGCTGTTGTTGCCATCGCCATTGGATGCATCGGACTATTCGGGTTGATCATGTTCACCTCCATGCAGCGAACCAAAGAGATCGGCATACGCAAGATCCTGGGTGCAACGATCGCAAACATCACCACGCTGCTCTCCAAGGATTTCATCATTCTGGTTGCCGTCGCAGGTGCCGTGGCATGTCCAATTGCCTACTTCGCGAGTAAGGAGTGGCTGGAGGGATTTGCGAACAGTATCGGCATCGTGGAAAACAGCTGGGTATTTCCTGCGGCCATACTGATGGCCGTTGTCTTTGCTTTGATAACGGTCGGGTATCAGGCCGTGATGGCTGCGAGAAGGAATCCGACTGAGAGTCTGAGGAACGATTGAGTCATACTGACCGCTTTGAGGAGGCAACCGTAGATGTATATATCATTATTGTTGTGCATCGCGCATTAGGTGCGACAAAGCAAGAGTGAAGGCGTTAATAAATATGGGCCGTGTCGCCAAAGTTGGCGAAAGCAAAAACACGTCTCGATTTGCCACTTTTCAACTAACTTGTGATGCTTTGGTGTCGGGCTTGCCATTGCTTCTGAAGGAAAAAATCCGTGGGTAAAGGCACTCACCCATCTTCACATTGAAAGATAGTCTTGTCAATACCAATCGCCAACTGAAGCTCAAGCTGGATATTTCGGTCACACCGTGCTAGCTATCGATGATACCGTGCAACTTTCTGCGGGCTCAAAAGTATATACTGTTTTCCTATTCATCGATCCTTTTCGAACCGAATATGGCAAGGGGTAAAGGCGTATGCTGGTAGATGCCCCTTGTCGTTACACCAAAATTGAGATTCACCCGTACGCGTTGCCCTGAATGGTGATCTTTCTGAAAGGTTCTGTGTTCGCCACGATCGCGCCGCCATCATATTCTTTATCCACAGGCAGTTCAACCTGCTTCAACCGGTTAGTGCCCGGGTAATAAAGATAACTAAAACTATTCAGCAAGCTGGTCTCCTTATCTCGCCGTTGTAGGGTCAGCAGATTACCGTTGCCGTCGTGACTGTAGTCTTCATCGTAAGCGGCCGGAGCAATAGTACGAGGGACAAAGCCGTTGACTGCACTGTATCCCCTCAGGCTCCTGCTCGATGTGATCCGGTGCAACTGGTCGTACCGGTATAACATAGCCTGCATTCCCTTCGCACGATAATTGTTGATTTTCGCTAAGTCCGTTAACCATCCAGGAAATATTGCCATTGTACAAACCGGTTTGGCCGTTGATTTCGCTTGCTCTCGTCCAGAGCTGGTCTCGGGTGTCAGTTAAAGTTCCAGAAGTATTGATCGGTTTATTATCGTTGTTGTAGTAGGCCAGGGCATACGCAAATACATCCTTACCGGAAATTGAATTGATTCCGTCTTCTCCCGGATCACCCGCATAGGGCATATTTACCCCTTTGATCCACCCCTGTAGGGTGTAGTAGTAATCCAATCTGGACCCGATACTCACCCAGTTCTATACCGGCCAACGGACCGTGCGCATAATATCGATACGAGGCATCCCGATCCCAGATGAAGCCGTCCGTCGATGTAAAGACCGAAGTGATCCGGTTGTCCGAATCGTAATCATACCGATGAATGAACTGGTCCGGCCTGTCAAACTGGTACATGACGTAGTTCACTTTTCCACTCGCAAGGTCGTAGACATAAGCCGTGCGTTTGGCGTCAAGGGCCGGGATGTTCTGTTGCAACGATTATACATTTCCATGACGCCATAGCCGGATCGTATCAGCGGAGCTTTCGCCAACTAAGACTTGCGCCGCTTCAGCACTTCAATACTGCAAAGCAATACTGCGGTTAGTACAGCTCCAATGATATTTGGAAGAAAATAAATTCCTATTTCCTGCTTAAGTATATTGACAAACGAAAATAAAATGAACGAACTAATAAAAAACACGGTTACAACTGAAGCAATTACTTTTTTGATGCCTCCCACCGTGAAAAAATAAAACAATAAGCTCACAGCCGAAATTAAGAGATTTCCATAAATCGATACGGAATTGAATTCAGGCCCGCCGTCAGGCTTCCGAAGAATAAATTTTACAAAAAGGTAAATTATTCCGCCATTTGCATAGCTAACAAAAATAAAACCAATCGGGGAAAATATCAGGAATATCGCGCTTACTGCTATCGGTATCCGAAAGTTAGCCATTTTCTGTAAAAACACTTGAGTGCGGAATTTTGCCATGTGTTTATTCTTCTATTTGAGTGCAACTGCCTTTTATCACGGTCAATAGTCAGATCTTCCGTCTTGTGAATTCCAGACTTTCTTGTCAGTAAACTTATTATTATAAGCATCCGGACTCATTACTATCTCGTTGCCATTCTCATCCGTGCCATACACACCTAAGAAGTTGCCAGACTCATCAGTCTGAACTTGCATCAACTCGGAAGAAAGCACATTGTCTTTTCCGTTTCCCCAAACACCGCTTAATGGCCCACCTTGAGCCGTAGAGGTGCCTAAAAATAATCCAGTTCCGTGTTCATCAAATAATATAGTCTCTTGGGCTGGGAAAATATTGCCTGTAAGATTCGTGCGCACAGTAAGGGTATTGCTTCTACTGTCCCTAGAGATATCTAGCGCCAATTGAATATCAATACTAGGCCCAATCTCAGTACCATTCTTGGCGTAATAATCACCCTTAATTGTCATTTGCTTATTAGTCCTTGACCCGTATCCTGCTACATTTATTTCTTGATTATCTATTTCCCAGGATGACCCTCCCTTTAGGATGGTGTTCTGAGAATAGATATCCCTTGAGACTACCCACTTATCCAAATCAACACCTATTTGAACGTGAATCCTTGCTGACACTTTCCTGTAATCGGCAATTTGAAACTTTGTCCTATCATCAGCTTTTGATTCAAAATGTGTTCCCTCAAAGGAACCTCTTGGAGCAAAGCTTCTTCCGACCACTCTATATTTCTCTAAACCTTCTAAATCTATACAGCTAATTACTTGATTTTCCGCAAAGGCATATGAGCCATTCCACGGAAATTCCTTTGCTAGCGGATCGACACTTAAGAACTTGCCTATACTTGGATTATAAATCCTAAACCCATAATCATAAGCGGTATTCCCCCACTCTTCCGTATCATCCTTCTCCTTTCCATTAAATCCATAACGGTAAATCAACGTCGAATCACTCCAAATCCTTCCTTGCATCTCCAATCCGAACGGATAGTAATCTCTGGTGCTCACCACACTCGCCCACACACTATCCGCCGTGTTCATCCCAATGTTGTCCGTAACAACCGCCAGCACATTCCCCAGGTGATTACTCAACTCGTATTGCCTCTCTCCGAGACTCTGCTGACCATAGTATCTACCGCCCCCGTACAATCCCAACCGGCTGCTTCCATAAACATACTGCTCGGTCGCGAGACTATCTTTATAGACTGCCATCACATTTCCACTCGCATCCCTCACATATTGGGTGATGTGGATTATATCAACAGAGTCCTTCCTCGCGACCTTCTTCTCAATCCTGTTACCCGATCCATCATAACGGAACGTTGTGATCAAACTGTCGCTCTTTGACCTGACCTCCCTTACCTTCCCATATGGCGTCCAACTGATCTTCACGCCTTCATGCTGGTCCAGGATCAGGTTCCCGATCTTGTCATACTGATACATCCCTGAATCCGCCACAATATGCGCCCAGAAGTCCGCACCGTCTTCCGCTTCGAAATCAGGATCCATCTCGATCTCTTCAAGCGCCCGTAGCTCTACAGGTTTATTCTGCGGCACGTAAGCATTATCTTGCACCGTGATCTTCCGGTACAGCTTCGTATTGGATGAAAGTGCCCCGCTATAAACCATGTCTTCCGGAGGCCCTACCTGGCGAAGTTTGTTAGTATTCGGGTAATAGCCATAGTCGAAATCATGCAGTGTGCTGCCCAGATGATTCTTCCTGTCTAAGGTCAGCAGGTTTCCGTTCGGATCGTAGCTGTAGTCCTCGTCATAAGCGGCAGGTGATAATGTACGAGGCGCGAAACCGTTGACTGCATTGTACTCGGTAAGGCTCCGACTCTTTGTGATCCTATGTAACTGATCGTATTTATAAACCATCGCCTGCATGCCTTTCGTCCGGTCCGCCTGCGCCGACGCGACGGCGGACAAGTCCGTAACCATCCATGAGATATTACCGTTGTACAATCCTGAATGACCGTGCACGTCATTCAACCGCGGCCACAGCTGATCCCGGCTGTCCGCCAAAGTTACAGAATTATTGACCGCTTTGTAATCCTGGTTATAGTAACCCAGTGAATAGGCGAAGACGTCTTTACCTGATATCGACGTGATGCCATCCCCGCCCGGATCGCCCGCATAAGGCATATTCACACCCTTGATCCAGCCCTGCAGCGTATAATAATAGTCCAGTCCCTGCACACGATACTCACCCAGTTCCACACGCGCCAACGGACCGTGGGCATAATATCGATACGAGGCATCCTGATCCCAGATAAAACCGTCCGTCGATGTAAATACCGAAGTGATCCGGTTGTCTGAATCGTAATCATACCGGTGAATGAACTGGTCAGGCCTGTCAAACTGGTACATGACGTAGTTCACCTTGCCGCTCACCAGATCGTAAACGTAGTCCGTACGCTTGGCATCAAGACCGGGAATGTTCTGCTGCAACGATTTCACATTGCCGTGGATGTCATAACTGTAGTATGTTGCAGTAGTATCTGTCGCATTCTTATCGATCACCTCTACCCACGAAACGCGGGTGCGAAGGTTGGATTGAGGGAATCCCGCCTGTTTTAAAGCGGAGGCGGGCAGGTCATAGTGCGTCCGCGTGATGTCCGTAAGCATATATCTGTCCATCATAGGCCAATGCAACGAATCTGCGCCTGCAATAAGATCACCCAACTCGCTATCTGTGCCCAGTTCACCCACCTCTACGATGCGCCCCTGTTCGTCGTACTTTGTATATGAGTACAAAGTATCAACACGCTGCTGTGCGTTCTGCGAAAGCCGCAACTGCCCTTTGTCGTTGTACCAGAATTGTGACTCACCAGCATCGGGTGTACTTTGCCAGATGAGCTGGTTCAATGAATTGTATTGGTAACGCGTCCTTAATGTGTGAGAGGGTTCTACCATTACGCTTAAGAAATTCTCAACCTGTGCACCAGTTAGAGGATACACACCACTCGGTGGAACGGTCTGCACCAAATTGGCAGATTGATCGTAGTAGTACAACGTATAGTGATATTCCTTCGGAATGTATGAATACTGGAGATTCTCAGTTACTCCCTGCATACATTTTATCATGAATTCGTTGTAAAACGATGTGGCCTTTTCCTGCATCAGGCGGTTGATCGCGTACTCGGTCAGGATGGTGTCTTCCTTCGCAGCACGCTCCATACATTGTTGGATGAGATCGTTAATGTTGACTTTGTAAGTGAAGCTTTGAAGTGTGGTGTTGGTGGAATCGTATTGCAAGCACAGCGCAAAGCTTTTGAATCCAGCTGCATCAACTAACTGGAAGCGACTAACCAGCATCAACTGAGCCAGGTCGGTGTCGCCGGAGACTGACTCATTGGTGATCGTGTAGTAGTATCGCCCGCTATCGGTAAGCGTCGGCGAAACGATTGTAAAAGTATGACTCGCTGTGTCCCTGGGCGTAAGAGCGATATCGTTGGTGCCGTCCACAAACTTGAACCATTGATACATGCATTTCGGACTCAGATTCCTGTCGATACTCGTGGTGAATGTAACAGGCTGGTCCGAGAGTGTGAAATGTCGTTTTATGTCGACGGAATCCTGGGGCACGCTTGAATAAGCGTTCTCTACACTGTTGTAGTACTGGGAAAAGACTGGAAGAAGATCCGAGAACGTGAACTTATTGTTTTCACAACTTCCTATTGTGATATCTGATCTCAGTATCAGCCCTGGAAAATTTCCCGACAGATCATTATTTCCAATGAAAAATTCGACCAAACTCAGATTTCCCAGACCTTCAGGAACTGACCCCGTCAGATCATTATTGTTGAGATACAGATAACGTAGACTTGGATTTCCATTGAAAGCCGGGATTTCACCGCTCAGTTGATTCAAGGACAAATCTGCCAGAAGGAGATTGGCCAGATTACCAAATGACGATGGAATTGAACCAGCAAGTTGATTGTCGGCCAGACGCAGATAGTTCAAATTTACGTCTCCCGAGAAAACAGGAATTCCTCCCGACAAATTATTATGTGAGAGATCAATCAACCACAAGTTTGCCAGTGTCTCAAGAGAAGAGGGGATCGATCCTGTCAATTGATTGTTGGAAAGGTTCAACGAATATAGTCCCGAGATGTCCCCCAGTGAAGCTGGAATTGTCCCCGTCAGCAAATTTGTAGAGAGATCCAAGTAAGATAAACTTGTTTCCGCAAAAGTGGATGGAATTCCTCCGGTCAGTTGATTATCGTTGAGATATAGGTAGCGCAGATTAGTGTTCCCAAGGGAGCCAGGAATCCCACCAGTTAGCAGGTTGTCTGAAAGGTTTAGGTAGTCTAGGTTTGAACTACCCAATGATGTTGGGATTCCGCCACTTAATTGATTATCGGACAAATCCAACGCCAAAAGACCTTCAAAGCCAGAGGGAATCGAACCCGTCAAATGGTTATGATCTAGAGATAAGTAAGCCAGATTTGACTCGCCAAGAGAGACAGGAATTTCGCCACTTAGTTGATTGTCGGAGATATCGAGCAAGTAAAGATTTGCAAGATCGCCAAGTAACGAAGGAATGGAACCCGTTAGTTGATTGTCTTCCAGTCCTAAATGTTCAAGGCGGCTGAGGTTACTCAATTCCAACGGAATTGAGCCAGTTATCTGCCCACCGCTGAGATTCAAAATTCTCAAATTTGTCAGGTTGCCAATCGAACCCGGAATTGAACCAATATCGTTAAACTCCATCTGGAGAACTTCAAGGCTGCTGAGGCCACTCAAAATATCGAGATCTACCGTCATCTGATTGTTGCTGAGGCTTAATTCCCAAAGACTTAAAAGATTTCCAAGAGACACTGGCAGATTACCCTGAAATTGATTGTTCCTCAAATCGAGGATCATTAGCGAAGGATGATTGACAACGGCCGATATATCGCCCTGAAATTCGTTGAAAGAAAGATTCAATAGTATCAGACCGGAAAGACTCCCCAGGACATTAATATCGCCCTGGAACTTGTTGGCACTGAGGTTTAAATTGTAGAGAGATGATAGATTGTCCATTGCCCCAGGCATGTTTCCCTCCAATTGATTAGAACTTAAATTCAGTATACTGAGATGAATGAGATCTCCTGTTTGTGATGGCAAAATGCCTTTAAGCCTATTGTTTGCCAGGTTCAATCCAACAACATGGCCGTCGCCATCCGTCATAACTCCATGCCAGCCGCTCACATCCTCGATAACATTCGGGTCCGCATCTTTCCACCCTGTCTGGTTTATCCAATCTGTGCGTTCGTACCAATATATTCCAGCCGTATCTGTGAGATCATTCGTGGCATGATATAATGCTATAAGAGCATCGTATTCCGTCTGGTCGGGCAGCCCGGCCGACATCAGGCTGACCTGAGTTGATTTATTAACTGATGCGGCAGTGAAAGACTTTTGACTCACTCTTACCTTCCTCAAAATCCTGGAAGCTATGTCGCTATCTATGTTATGTGACATACCAGCGGCAATACTGTCTGGTATTGCCTTCGCTTTCTTCAAATGTATTCGCTTCTGGTCATCAATTTCCTGATCACCTTTTCGAACACCACTGATAGCGTCGGACTTACCGGAAACGGAACTCAATCTTTCCGGCGAAACAGCGGCAGACTGCAGTTCCTGTCCCTGGTTCGGATACAAAATGTTCTCCGGGATAGTAATGGTCGTATCCCGCACACAACTCATCATATTCACCAGCGCGACCGAATCGAGCGCGCAATTATATCCACTGAGCACGCCATTAATAGCACTCAGATTCGCATCACTCGCCAAGTCTTCAGTATGGATCATCCGCAGGAGGTTCTGCGGATTGCTGTCGAAGTACGCTTTCAGGTGATTCATAACCGAAGCACTATCCGGTGATGAAAGTGTCGCATTACACGCATTCGTAATGCTGTACAACGACATCTCCAGCTCCGCCACGCTAACTGAATCCTTCAACCCGTTCGCATTACCCCATTGTTTTACATCCTCTTCTTCATAAGACGCCAGGTCACTGTACGGTTGCAATTCTTCCATGGCTGAAGGACAAGCCTGGTACTCAATGATCGAAAGCTTCACCTGTCGCTTCGCTTCCTCGTACATGCTGCGATACATGACCCATCGCTGCTTGTCCAGCTCTACCGCATACACCGTTTCCCCAAGCTCGCTACGCCTGCTCATCAGATCTAGGTACAGAATGTGCTTGCCGTTCACATCGTGGGCGCCGTCGGTGTTTACATAGAAGCTTGTATTTTCTGGGTCGGTCACCTGCAGTATCGTCCCTGTGTATGTGGTGCTCCCGATCGTCCCCAGTGAAATGTTGTTCAACTTGTCCTGCAAATCGCCCTTGTAATTGTAACCACTCAGCGCAACGTTGTTGAAGAAAGGATCCTGGTTCACCGGGTTGTTCTTGCCACCCGTCACTGCGGCGCTCCACGACTGCACACGCACCTGGCGCTTGTCGAATGCGTCACTCTCCTGGTTCTTCACGCACAAGAGGTATTTACAATACAAAGGATGCGCCGTGAGATCCGGCGCCGGCTCATTTTGATCTGCATAGTATTGTTCGATCTGCCGAAGGATGTTCTCACAATCCAAGGCAGCGATCTCATCGATAGCCTCTTCAATGTACGACTCCGCCTCATCGCACGTTTCCGTACAGATCTCACACTCGGCCGGGTCCGCTACATAGCTGTCCCGTATCTGCTGCATCAGCACCTGCGTGGCAGAATCCTGTTCAAGGACAGTCTTCATTTCCCCGAATAACAGCTCATGAGGGATCAGTCTTTTTGTGATGGTATAGTCCCCGATGTCGGCAAGCGATACATCGAACGCGATGTCATTGATCACCAGCGCGCTGTCGCAGTCTGCGGTCGTGATGTTCATTCGCCTGTAATGAAAGTTGTCGGTCGCCTGGTTGCCGGGGATAGCATCCGGCAGTTCAACAAGACTTCCTTCCG
>DATHKA010000040.1:0-7294 GCA_035489615.1 Chryseolinea sp. | reverse complement strand
ATCCACCATAGTCTGGCGGCGGCATTTGACCCATTCTTGTCGTCGTACGCAACGACATGGCTATCTGGTGTAATGCCGAGTGTCGAGAGGGAAGCGGCGAATTTCTCGGCAACGGGAAGCGGATGGCGTCCCCCCTGAGCGGCGTTCGGGCCGACCTCGGCAAGTTGTTTGTTCATGTCGACAAACACGGCGCCTTCCAGGTGGTGATCATCGTATGTGCTTCGCGCATCCGGAGCGCCGTTTGCATCCACCAACACGAGATTGCTGTCGCCGCGAAATTTCAGGAGCGTCGCGGCGTCTATCAGGGGAGAAATGCGTTCAGCCATGGCGTTATATTCAGCTTATCAGCGGTCGTGAAAGATACAAATTTTTTCACGTCGGTTTTATCGTTGAACCCGATACTCGCGGAACGACTTCCTTTATTCAGGTCGCGAAATCGGAAGCAATCGCCTGAGAGCAGGCATACGCAACCAGAGGCCACCCCACATCAAAATTCCCATGTAGACGGGAAATAAGGTATGACTGAACAATGGATTATCGACACGCACGTGGGCGGCAATGGCCCCGCCGAGCTGACTCATGATCAATACTGCGCCGAGTACAGCGGTTCTCGGTATCGCATACAGTATGACGGCAAGGAGTCCGGTAACTCCAATGACACCGATGTGGTGAGGCTTGAACCCCAGCTCGTTCACCGTAGTCTGAACAACTTCGGGAGGGGCGGCAAACTTGATGAGGGCGTCAAACAAGAGGAACAGGATTACAAATCCGCTCATCACCCAGCCAGTAATACGTTGTGACTTGGTAGGAGCGGTGTGCGAAACAGATAAGGTTGTCATAAAATTTAAGTTTGAAGTGAATGTGATAAGGTGTGCTATTTGACTACCCAAAATTGATAAAGCTGCTGGAATAACGCGGTCGCCAGACGCGACAAAGCAGAGGGGCTGATGCGACATTCCGCACCTGCTGTACTGAATCTATCAACTTAATAGCAGGCATCCTGGTTAGTCTGGTGCCGACGTCGCCTCGATCCAGGCATTGACTATGCGCGTCAGTGCCGACTTACGCTTGGTAATGTCGGGTTCAGAGCGTAAAGTAGCCACAGCGCGGTCGTTCGCCTTCCATACGAGAAGGCCGGACGCATCACTGATGATAGGAGAAGATGGTTGCTTCAGTGCCACAGCGCCCCGATGAAAGACTAGCTGAATTTGAGTGGGTGGATGTATGCGCATGGTAATGCGGTCTTCGCCACGATGTGTAAAGTTAGGTCCGTTCCATTTTATGTTTTCCGCTAACTCAGTCCCGGCAGCGAGGATGATACGCCGTACCTGGTCGATTTCCTTTCGGAGGGGATGATCCAGTCCGTCCAGAAATTTCGAGACATCGTCTCCCGTTAATTGCTTCTTGATCGCCATGTTTTATTGCAGGTAACTAATTTCCACTGCCTTCCATCTTTTGCGACGTGTGTTTACGCAGATAGTGCCGGTAGCGCAACCGTAAGATGTTATCGGTACTGGTAAATTCTTGGTCAATTCCGTTTCTGGACTCCTGCAACATATATATGGCCTCAAACCGCGATGAAGCGCTGAGTCTGTACCCAATACCCATACGAAGGCGAAAACGATTCGCGAATCGCTCCTCTACGTCATCCGAGGTGAAAAGCAGTTCGAAATCAACTATGCCATACCACAGTTTATTTTCGAAGTAGGACTTCCGGTTTATCGGTATCAAGGCCTCTGCCCGGGCGCGGGGCCGGTAGCTCTGATCCCATTCCTTCGTATCCAGGTTTTCGAAATTCCGCTGTTCGATTCGCAAGTAAGCGCGCAGCAACACGCGACGATTCGGCGTAAAGTGAATGCGGGTGCCAATGGAGGGGCGAATTTCAAATGTATTGTAATCTTCGGTCTGTGCCGTATAAGCTAACGTAACGGCTGTCGATAGATCCATCCAGGCAAACAGGGAATACTCGAGCGTCGGAGTATAATCGATCGAACGCCATTTGGGTGAAGTGAATGCCGTACTGTACACCACCGCATTTTCAAGGTTGAACGAGTTTGCGAATGGGTAATTGAGCATGTATTCTGCCCAGAGTTGACCATTGCTGGACTGTGCGAACGCCGTCGGCGCGGCCAGAGCTAACCAGACGAACAATACTCTATTTTTCATGCATAGCATTAAATCAATTTTTGATAAGTCGAATGCGTTGTCAACTGTTCATCGGATCCGACATAAAACTAACAAATGAATAGAGTTACTCATCACATGTCATCCCTGTTACCGTGAAAAGGTCGACAAAAATGGGGGCGATGTGTGTCTCTGAGGCGCGTCCCTGCATGGCAAACAACCCCACGTAGGTGGGCTGGAACTCGAATTCTCCGTGTACAGCTTCTTTGAAGGCAAACACCTCGGCGGCTCCCGTGCTAAATAAAAAACGGAATGATTGCCCCTTCTTTTCAATCTTCAGCGCAGCGTTTCGAAGGTTGTTCCAGACGAGACTATCTGTTCCGTTGTCCAGGGTGAGGATGGGAATGTGTGCAAACTCCTCTGGCTTGCTGAACTGGGACGACGCCACCGATGAAAGACCCTGGATAATGATCTCCGGCTCCTTGCTGTATCCGCCGAAAAAATCGTTGTAGGAAAACGATAATCTCAGTACCCGATTGCTGAATGTCGGATCTTCTGCCAGGAGAATTGACAACGCCCGGGCGTCGGTCTCCGAGAGGGCACTGGTGAGTGCATAGCCAAAACACTTTTCGCAGGCCGCCGAAAACAGTCGTCTGAACGCTATCTCCTGCGGGTCAATCATAGCATACCATTCTGTTCATGAATCATTTCCGCTCAAATTCCGTGAGGTTTCCGTGCCATTTACGCCTTGCCAATTGCCCCTGCGACACTTTTGAGCATTAAACTTTAATGCGCGTAATGTTATGGAAATTCCAGTTTTTGCAATCATCCTTTTCATTCAGACAGTGGGTTTTACCCAGAATATTCAGCTGCACTACGATCCACGTCATTCGATCGATCCGGAAGTAAACCCCCGGAATTTTGTCAGTATAAGTATCAGTTTTGATCTGCCTTTCTTTTTTTCTTGCTAACGCCAATGGGAATACCAACGTAGGCATAGAATGAGCGATTGAAGAGATCAGGACCGCTGTCGTCGATCTCTACATCGGTCAGGCCGAAGTAGTAGCGAACGCCAACGTTGAGGCCATTTCCTTTCATCATGCGGTAGCACACCCCGCCGATGAAACCGAAGTCAAGCGGATGATATTGTTTTTTGATTTTGACTGTGTGAATGAGATCGTCATCGTCGGCTACTGAATTGATGAACTCATCCACTCCCTTGTTGAGGAGGCTCACCATAGGCCCTACTTCCGCCAACAACCTGCGGGTAAACCGTCTCTTGATCATGACCGGCACGTTAAAATAATTGAGTTTGCGTGTCACGGATCCGTTGGAAAATACGGCGTCCAGACCCGGATCGTCTAACGAATACACGGGCAGTTTGCGCGCCCCAAACGATGATTTAACCATCACGCCGGAATGGATCATCCAGGACGTATCTCGCAGCTTTATATCGAAGTAGAAGCCGAGATTTAGAGACGGGCGTGCCCTGCTCACGGGCAAACCTTCAAGTTCCGAGATACTGAGCCCGCCATCCAGTCCGAATTCAACTTTATTGGAGTTCAGCTTGTCGCCGAAGACGATGCTGATCAAAACTTGTGCATGCGCTGAGTGCGCCGCTAACAAGATGAAAAAGGCGGTCGTGATAGAAAGATATTTACTTAAAGAAGGTATTTCTCCCTGTACGCTGGACGCTGTGTTCATTTCGGATAATTATGGGACATAGCAAAGAAAGGACGTCTATTTACAAGATGCAAATGACGCGGGCCTCGCCTCGCTGCCGTGACATTTCAGAGTGACCAGGCGTCCCAACGGTTTAGGTTTTAAAGGAATTCACGAGCACCAGCACGTGGCGCTCGTGAATTAATAACGCTCCTGGTTGGTCAGCTACTTTGGTTTTTTTACCAGCTTTCCACTGGCATCGTAGGTCACTTTCTTTCCGCCTGCCAGGCTAAGCACATAATATTCGGTTTTCTTGCCGTGATCGGTCACTTTTACGTGCTTGTCTTTCTCCAGTGCCATGCCCTTGTATTCGCCTGTAGCCCATGCGTTGCGAACGGCTGGAGGAAGAGCGACATCCTTCTGCTCCTCTTTCGACGCTACAAGTTTTCCCGTGCCGTCATACAATGCTTCGAAATTTCCATTCTTGCCCTTCATATCGACTTTGTAGTAATCGATTTTTTCGCCGGCCTTCATATCTACGGATTCCGTCACATTCCAGTCCCGGTTCAGGTTTGATTCTCCTACGCTGTAGTAATTGAAAGGTGAAGCGTTGGGAAAGTCTTTCTGAGCCTTTGCGACAATAGGACCGGGCACCGCGTCCTTGTTCACCAGTTTGGCGTCCATTTCCTTTACTTTGTCATCTTGTGCAATGCCGCTTAGCGCGATACAGAAGGCGGCGCAGGTGATTAAGATTGTTTTCATATTATTTAAGAGTTAGTCTTTGGTTTTACTTTTATGTATCAACCCCTTGTCAGACCTTCCACAATTGGCCTTTCCCAAGAGTGATCAAGACGAAGGTCGTGCCTGCTGGTCATGTCGGGCTTTAACCCTATGTCTTTTAGCGAACGCGGGCAGTTTACCGGACCCACGAACTTCCAAACACGATATAGTATGCCCATTGTTCAGGTCCGCGGGCCAGATCGATGCCTGTACGCAACTTGAATTTACGGGCGATCAGGTACCGGAAGCCAGCGCCGCCACTAACCACCCAGTCGGCCTGACTGAACTCGCTCCACTTATCGTAAGATTTACCAGCGCCTCCGAAACCCACTGCGCTCCATCGGGGAACAATATCCCATCGTACTTCTCCTTCTGCTACCGAGAAGATGTCGGCCTGATACCGGGCAACGGGCACCCCACGCAAGTCAATATAGGGCTCAAGATAGAAGGGAACATCGCCAAATACCTGTTGCATTTCATAGCGCAATCCGGCAATAACGTTATGCCGCAGTTTGAAATAGCCGTACGCAAAGGCATTCAGATTTTGATAATCGTAATCACTGCCAAAGGCATTGTCAGAGAAGAAGATGTTAAGCTGGGATCGAAGACCTTTGTCAGGGGTGAAGATGTTGTCGCGACTGTCGTATTCCAGCGTGATGCCCGGCATGCTCACGGTGCTTTTGATCTCTTTGTCTTTAACAAAATCCGGTAGTTGATCTCCGTCAACGCTCACGCGGGTATTCAGGAGCGTGTAGTCAATACCTGCACTCCACGGCGAAGTGCCGACGCGTTTCAACAGAGATCCGATAAAGGGTACGGTGCGCATGTTGAACTCCGTTGAAAACTCGTGTCCATCGTCGGCTGTACGATAGAATTTCATATTAATGTTTGCGTATCCTGCACCCACGCGATACTTGCTTCGAGCTTTCAGCCAGGTGCCCGAACGAAAGGCCAGCGCCGCCCAGCTATTGTTTACAGTATACAGAGCAGCGCCTCCCGTAACGTCGGGAGGAATGCGTATGCGCTTCCCCTCCCGGTTTACAATAGGATTTCGCTTAGTAATGAAGACCGGCGCAACGCCCAAACCGAAGCCGCCAAGAGCCGGTTCAGTAACGATGATCGGCACAGGAATGAATCCGTTCGCATCAATTAGTATATCGCTCATGTCCAACTTTTGGTCGAGCGAGTCGAAGAATGAAAGTTTGTTTTTCTGGCCAAAAGCGGAATGGCCTTTCATCGCCAAAAGTATTAGCAGAAGCACGCCTACAGTATAGTCTCTCATATTCACGCGGTACTTGTCGCGGTGGCTCACTTTTGCATCAGATAACTCGCCGTGTCTTTATTGAATGCCAGGTCTGGCAACCACATTTGTTAATATTTATTTTTCACCTTTCAATGCCATAGCAGGTATTACTTTGCTTTCTTCGCATTATGAACACCTCTCGCATCTCCCAAGTATTTCAACAATTCATTTTCCAGTTCCAACAAGAGCTTTCGATACTCGAGCTCATGACCAAGGTCAGTGAAAACTTTATCGCTGTGTCGTTCAAGTGTTTGCGTCATGGAATACATATCCTCACAAAGACTCTTGAATTCTTCGCTGTCGGCGTATGCCTTAGCTATGTTCTCCTTAAAAGAAGGGTAGCGTTTCAGAATAAACTTTATATCCTCGCTCATCATAGCAATGCCCGGTTTCTAAGGGCGCATCGGGATTCTCGGCAACCCATGCAACGCCTGACATGATTTGGCCAGAATTTGCTTAAATTACCCTAGGTACTACGAGTTTCACCCCGGAGTTGGATACAGCAAACGTGACATCCGTGGGTGAATTTATTCAGTGTTAGCATTTCTACGAAGTTGTACACCGTGATTTACGGTGAAAGTCCCTGGATGTTAGGTTTAACGCTAGTGCGCCATGAACTCCATTACCAATCTCGAAGTTGTTAGCCAGCTCGATCGCGTACTGGCTTCTCCGAATTTTATCCATTCCTCCGTGCTGGCAAAGTTCCTGCGACACATTGTTCACGAAACAGTAGAGGGGCGTGGCCACGAGTTAAAGGAATATACCATAGGGGTTGCTGCGTTAAAGAAGGATGCGGACTTCAATCCGCAGATTGATTCCATTGTGAGGATCCATGCTGGTCGATTGCGTCGTGCTTTGCGCGATTATTATCAAACGGATGGCATGAATGATCCTATCGCTATCATGGTACCGAAGGGAAGCTATGTTCCCGTTTTCGAGTTCAACACTATTGGAGGTGTTGCTACCGCTGGCGACACGCTGCATAACGTGTTAGGAGAAGCTTCCACGGGTCGCGCCAGAGACCGGTTCTCGCCTGGCACGAACTTCCGACTGGAGAGACTGGAGGGAATTCCGTCTATCTATGTAGCCCCATTCGAGGTTGTCGCCAACGGTCACTTTGACCTTCAAACGTCGCTCCCCGAATACCTTAGCTCAGAACTCACCAAGTTTGAGGACCTCATTGTTATTGCTGGCGAAACGGAAATTGCTACGTCGCAGCGTGCCGATTACGTGCTTCGCGGCACTTTGCATTTGGTGAATCAACGTTTACGAATCTTTCTGTCACTGCAGGGTCATGATGGTCGTCAGTATTGGGCAAAAACATTTGCCATGGCGTACGACGAACTATGGCAAATGGAAGATGAAGTCGTCGCCAGGACCGTTGCAGCACTCGCCGGTATTAATGGCGTTATTTCGCGTGTGGAG
>DATHKA010000039.1:0-3525 GCA_035489615.1 Chryseolinea sp. | reverse complement strand
GTCACATTGCACCAGGAACGATTACTAACGAACTGATGTCGCACAACGACTGGATCCCTACGCTGTGTCATGCCGGCGGTGAACCGGATGTCGTTAACAAGCTCAAGGCAGGATACACAGCCAACGGCAATCAATACAAAGTTCACCTGGATGGCTATGATCAGTTTAATTTCTTAACGACTGTGAAGGGGACGGTGGCCAATCACTCACCCGTGAAAAGTGCGCGGAATAACTTTTTTTATGGCGACGATGACGGATTGCTGGTGGCCTACCGCCAGGGGGACTATAAGTATGTCTTCTCCGAGCAGCGGATGCAGGGAACTATGGCACTCTGGGCAGAACCGTTTACCACGCTGCGGCTGCAAAAGATTTTCAACCTGATGCAGGATCCGTTTGAACGTGCTGACATCACGTCGAACACTTTCTGGGATTGGAATCTCAACCACGTAGGTTCGGCCTATGGCATGATGCAAGACGTGTTCGCCTTTGTCGGAACGTTTAAGGAATTTCCACCGCGTTCTTCGCCACCGAGCTTTAACCCGGCCAATGTGATGGAACAATACCTGAAGGCAAACAAAGCCATCAAGATGCTTGAAGAGCAGTTCCCGATGCTCCAGGAGTCGGCTAAGAAGCCAGCGGCGGCTGCACCGGCTGCCAAGCCCGCCAAAAAGAAAAAGTAAGATTTGTCGATCCTCTCTTGAAATGGCCAGCCTAAAGCGCTGGCCATTTGCATTTGTGGCGCCGCTCGTCCGAAAAAGTAATTTTACTACTCCCGGTTGTACATACCCAGATCGTTTTACTACCTTTTTCTCTCTAAAAACAGAACCATGGACTCACAAGACATCCAACTCCGTAAGGAAGACCTTCAGCAGGGGGTATTTGATCTGTACGACGACTATGCACACAATCGCATAGACCGGTCCACATTTATGCAGCGTTTATCTATGTATGCTGTGGGTGGAATTACGGTCGCCTCGCTGATGAGTTTTCTTATGCCCGATTACGGGACACGTATGCAGATTCCGAAAGACGATCCCCGCATCAAGTCGGGTTATATAGAATATGAATCTCCCAAGGGTGGAGGTAAGATCAAAGCACTGTTGTCTATGCCGGCCAAATTCAAAGGCAAGTTGGGTGGTATCGTGGTGGTGCATGAAAACCGCGGATTGAATCCTTACATTGAAGATGTTGGACGACGCGCGGCATTGGCCGGGTTTGTGTCCCTGGCACCTGACGCACTAACGCCACTGGGGGGCTATCCGGGCAATGACGATCAGGGCCGCGAGCTGCAGGCGAAGCGCGACAGGAATGAGATGCTGGAGGATTTTATCGCCGGTTTTGATTCCCTGAAGAAGAACAAGAGCTGTAACGGTAAGGTTGGCGTAGTGGGTTTTTGTTTTGGAGGATGGATATCCAATATGATGGCGGTTCGAGTTTCCGACCTGGCGGCAGCCGTTCCGTTCTATGGCGGGCAGCCTGCCACGGAGGATGTTCCTAAGATTCAGGCACCCCTGATGCTGCATTACGCCAGCCTTGATACGCGGGTGAACGAGGGATGGCCAGCATACGAAGCTGCGCTGAAGGCGAACAACAAGGCATACGAGGCGTTTATGTATGAAGGCGTAAATCATGGCTTTCACAACGATACCACACCGCGCTACGATAAGACAGCAGCAGAGCTGGCGTGGACCAGAACGGTGGATTTCTTCAAGAAGAAGCTGTCCTGATGCTGTGACGGCCAGGGGCCTTGATTGCACGGGCTGGTGCATATGGGTGATAACTTTGAGAGATATTATTTGCTAACTGCCGGTGCGGGACATCTCAACGCGACGTCCTTTCTTTTTAAGAGCTATTTTACATACATTTACGTAATTAATGGTATGTGATGAAGGGCACCAATCTCGGCGAATTTGAAGAACTCGTATTGCTTACCATAGCGGCATTGGTGAGCGATGCCTATAGTGTGTCCGTTTGTGATGAGTTGTCGAAGGCGTCAGGAAGGGAAATCAAGCTCGGCGTTGTTCATGCAGTGCTGAACCGACTTGAGGAGAAGGGTCTCGTGAAGAGTAAGCTGGGTGAAGCAACCAGCGCGAGGGGCGGAAAGCGCAAGCGATACTATGCCGTAACGAATGGCGGCCGTGCTGCCTTGTTAAGAGCCAGGGAAGTCCGCGACGAGTTATGGAGCAGAATCCCGGACGTTGTTTTTAAAGGTGCTTCATGAGTCATCAGCCTGAACCGACACGGTGAGCTACAAAGTTCAGGGCGATTCATCGCCGTCGATAGGCAGCCATGACATGCGGCAAGTAAGTAACTTAGCCGCACACGAAACGCAAAAGGTCATGCCGGAAAACACCATCGAAGCGGTATTGAACATGTACAGGACCGTGATCGGTCCGGACTATTTACGCTACCGCAACCATGTATACAGGGTATATCACAATTGTTTAATTCTTGATCCGGCATCCGGCAATTCGCTAAAGTATGCGTTGGCGGCTGTCTTTCATGATATTGGAATCTGGACCGATGGCACGTTTGATTACATTGCCCCATCCATTGAAAAGGCAAAGAAGTTTATGGAGAGTAACGATGCCCGTGTTCAATCGGATGAAATTGTTGCCATGATTGAATGGCATCATAAAGTATCGAGTTACACCGGGCCCTATGCTGCAACAACGGAGTGTTTCAGAAAGGCGGACTGGATAGATGTCGCGTTGGGGCTCCTGGCATTCGATTATCCGCGCAGTGCATTTCGACAGATACGCCGCCAATATCCCTCCCACGGTTTTCACCGGTTTCTGGTAAAGGAGTCCGCTTTGAACGCCTGGCGTCATCCGCTCAACCCGCTACCCATGTTCAGGCGTTAGGATTTCGAAAGACCGCGACCCCTGCCAACTTCCGAACGGAAATGAGGCTGTAACCCGGTCGTCCGACCTCCCGTTTATAGCTCACCCACATTCCAACTTGTGTGCATACCGTTGTGTCTGTGGGAACGGAAGCAAGTAGACTCCACAATGAAAACAACCCTTTTAATGCTGGTGTGCCTGGCAGGTACGCTGATGCTAGGCTGTGATGAAGATGCGATAACACCCACCCGGAAATTACGCGTGGAGGCGATGTCTCACGGCGAGTTCCATTATCGTATTATCCGATACGACGAACGGAATCGAATTTCAGAGCTGATCAATGGAACCATTGATGAGACGGAAGACTCGGTCGAAAGTGTCTATCACGTGTTCTATAAGGGCAATGTTATTGAAAGGATATCATCGGAAGACGAAACCCATGTGTATGAATATACCTACCACAAGGGCAGCATCCTGGAATCGCGTGAATTTGTTGACCACCACCTGCAGGTGCTGAATGAATTTTATTATAACGCATCGGGGCAGGTCGATGTATGGGTAACCAAACAGGCCGCCGGCGATGTCCTGGTTCCACTCAATCGCAGAGCCTACCGCTATGATGCTTCGGGAAATGCTGTATCCATGGAGTTGGAAAACTATGATCCCCTGACAAAAGGACATG
>DATHKA010000038.1:0-3326 GCA_035489615.1 Chryseolinea sp. | reverse complement strand
AATCGGTTGTGCTGGCACCGGTATACGAGATCTGCTGGGTGATGCGGTTGAGCTGGTCGTACCGGTACTGGTTGTAAATAAGTGGTATAGCGGTTGGTAACCCTGAACCGTTGGGCTGCATAAGGGCCGTGGACATTTCTTTGATGTTGCCATTAATTTTTTCATATTGTTTTGTAGCGCAACTACAGTTCATCAAATAATCCTTGCTCCCGCTGTCCGCTGCAAGCTTTTGCGTTGTTCATTTTCAATCACTTGATTTTACCATTGTTGTTTCAGAACACAACCTACCAAAACGCAAAAGGCTTTCCGCTGCCATCGGGGCTAAAGAAATTTCTTTGGCTCTTTAAAATTTCTTTCGTGGCTTTCAAAGAAAATTCATCGCACAAAAAAAGTCCCGATGAAAACTTCATCGGGACCGTATTCTTTTATTTGTTAATAAACAGCGAGAGCTGTTCAAAAATTATAATTTCCAGAAATTCAACACGCTACAAATTTTCAACTTGACGCGTCGAATACACTGTTCGTATCTTCATACCAAAACGTCGGGTTAGCACCCGACGCTAGTAATCCTCCCACAATCCTTCCTAAGCACACTACTTCATTCCCAAAGTATCAGTGTAACATGGAGAATTACTTAAAATATTTACACGAGAAAACTCAATTGTATTGGGTGTAAGAGTCTTTTTTCGGTAATCAACAAATTTCAGAGAATCATTAAAGAATTTAATTTTATCATGTCCATTGAGATTTCTTTGAATATGAACAAACTTCTTATTGTGACTTGTTCTAGCTCCAATAATAAAATTGTTGTCATACCCAATGAGTTCAATATCCTTAAAGATCAACACCCAATCTGCTTCAGGTACAACTTTCTTCAGAGAATCTCCCCGATAAACGTGCTTGACTAACCATAGGCCCTTGGTAGAATCCTGTCCAGACTGTCCAATATAGTATGTATTTCCAATTCGACTAGATACACATAATACAGAAGTAGAGATACCACAACCTAAGCCTATAAGAACAATTCCAAATAGAAGAATACTTATTATTTTTCTCATGATTTAATATTTCAAATTAATGATTTTTTCTCCTCTGAGGAACCTATCTCTGAACTGATCGCTTGCCCAATTTATATGATAATGGTAAGCATAACCTTTGTGCTGAATTTCTTCAAATATATCGATAAAATTAGGAGAACGATTTGGATCATGCTCGATACGCCATCCGAACAGCCCATTCCTAGGTTTTATTTTGGCACCACCAAATGCACTACCCGATAATTCTTGGCCAAACATATTGTAATTGTTATAATCTCCAATTCCCCATGATAATATGTTGTGGTTACCGTCTGGTGTGGAAACTCTGTTTGCCCATCCCCATCCCCAGTCCTTGTCATCTCCAGTGAATAGATTATGAATACCTGCAACTAAACCATACCCCAGTCCTGCAATTGCTTTACCAACTTTCCAACCAATGTAAAATGGGGAGGTAAGTACAAAGGCTCCAACTCTAACGGCCTTATTAGTGATATCGCGATATCTAAAACCTTTACTGTAGTTCACATAGTGATACATTAATTGACAGTTTCCAGGGTCAATATCATACGTTTCATCCTTACGATCTGCATCAGTCAATTTATTGTCTGATGTACGTTTATATTCGATCAAAGTAATCTTCTCCTCATTATTCCACACTTCAAATTTCTTTCGAAAATCCTTATTAAACACCCACGCCAATGCTGTATTAACTCGACTGCGGAATCCGGCATAGCGTACGGTATCTCCATTGGGATCGGAATAGAAAATGGGACTATTTTCAAAAGCAGCATAAACACTGACTGACGTATTTGGTCTCGGGTCAATATTCCACCTTCTTCCTAACCGGCTGTCATATTGCCAGAACTCTGCTGTATAAATTCCTTCAGCGATTTCCGGTTCCTTTTCCTGTCCGTTAAACCCGTATCGATACGATCCACCATTGCGCCCGGCCAGTCGAACGCCAAAGGCCGCGTAGTCCGTGTACGATCTGATATCCGCCGTAAAATAATCCACATTAACACTCATACCTTGCTGTTTCGCAAACTTCCTGTCAGATAAAGTTACTAAAACATTTCCTAAGTAGTTGGAGAACTCATATTGCTTGTGTCCAAGCGTTCTTTCCGGTGTATCCACATCAGGAACGACCATAGCGGTTGTTGCAGTAACGCCTGTAACAATGTATTCCTTACCCACGCTTACTGTACTGTATGTCCGTGTCACATCCGAGAAGATCGCTTCGCTTTCTCTATCCTTCATTCCCAAACGACTTGCACCATACAGATGCGTTTCTGTCAATTGCAGCTTATCCACTACATCAATACCTACTTCGGTGTAAGTTCTTGTATAAGTGTTCATCGTACTACCTGCTGCATCGCGCATGTAGTATGTGTACATCCACTCGTCCTGATCTTTCAGCCCTGAACCGGTGCGTGGTTTTACAATCTTCACGATCCGGTTTCCAAATGCATCGTAGATAAACTCCAGATCGCTCTTCGTACTTGCGCCGTCTCTCGTGATGGATTGGATCTTCCCATACACGTTCCATTCAATAGCATCGATATCTTCGGATGCGTCTGTAATTAAATTTCCTATCTGATCGTAGGTGTAGTTCGCTGCGGCCTGGTCTTCAAGGTCGTCGTCGTAATTTGCGGAAGTGCCGTTATCGTCTACAAAGTTCAGTTTGTTCGTACCGGTTACGGGCACGCTTCCATCGGCATTGGCTTTGTAATTGCCTCCGCCGCTGGTGTAGTAGTGGTAGGTTAAGCTATCCATGCTTTGTCCTGCTCCGGATTCTCCGTTGCGGAACTGTTTCTGGATATTGCCTGCTGCATCGTACACAAACAGGTTGGTGTAATCGCCACTTGAACTGAGCGCATTGTAATCGGTTGTGCTGGCACCGGTATACGAGATCTGCTGGGTGATGCGGTTGAGCTGGTCGTACCGGTATTGATTATAAATAAGGGGTACGGCGGTTGGTAACCCTGAACCGTTGGGCTGCATAAGGGCCGTGGACATTTCTTTGATGTTGCCATTGAAAAGATCGTCTGCGGGCTCGGAAAGGTCGTCGGCATTGCTGTACAAACTCTGCGCGGCTGCGTTGATGGGTTTGTAATCTTTGCGGGCATCCCAGTAATAGCCCAGCACGTATCCGTAGGCATCCTGGCCTACGTTGCTGTGCATGCCGGCGCGCGTAGTGTATGCTGTGCTGTTGGTTGCCTGTGCGTCTTTGCCCAGGTCTTTCGTTGCATCAAGCATGTTGGCGTTTACTCCTTTGATCCAGCCGTGGAT
>DATHKA010000037.1:0-7055 GCA_035489615.1 Chryseolinea sp. | reverse complement strand
TCTTCACAGAGGGTAATCACCCGAAAATTTTGAAAGCGGCACAAATCCTTCACGACGAAGGTATCGCGTATCCGATACTCCTTGGCAATCGCCAGGAGATCCTTCAGGTGATCGAAGAGCACAAGCTGGATCTGCACGATTGTCAGATCATTCATCCCCGCGAAGAGGATGCAACCAAAGAGAGGTACGCGAAAGTGTTTTATGAGAAGCGACAACGCAAAGGACTCAGTTATCCGGATTGTCTTCGATTAATGGGAGAACGCAACTACTATGCGGCCATGATGGTGGAACTCGGGGATGCCGACGCACTCGTCAGTGGATTGACGAAAGACTATCCAAAGACCATTCTTCCGTCGCTGCAAATCATTGGAACTGCCGAGGGGATAGACCGGGTGGCCGGTATGTACATCATCATCAACAAGCGAGGCACCTTCTTCTTTGCTGACACCACCGTAAACGTTGATCCAAACGCGGAGGAACTGGCGGGTATCATCGAGCTTACGGCCCATGGCGTGAAGTTCTTTGACATGGAGCCCCGCGTAGCGGTGCTATCGTACTCCAACTTCGGTTCATCCAAAGGAGATATTCCGACCAAGACCAAGAAAGCCGTGGAGATTGTAAGAAAGCGAAACCCATCGCTGGTAGTTGAAGGCGACGTGCAGGCCAATGTTGCCCTGAATACCCAGATCCAGCAGGAGTCATTTCCGTTCAGTACACTGGCCAATGAGGCAGCCAACACGTTGATATTTCCGAACCTTGCTGCGGGCAACATCGCCTATAAGCTTCTCATGGAAATTGGCGGAGCAGAGTCGATTGGGCCCATCCTGTTGGGCATGAAGAAACCAGTGCACGTGCTCCAGCTGGGTAGTTCGATCCGGGAGATTGTGAACATGGCTGCCATCGCCGTGGTGGACGCACAGCTTCACGAGCGCGACGACCACTTGTGACGCGGAAAAGAGTTCCTTCCACCAGTCCGTCGCGGTAATTTTCAAGACACCTAACAGGCACGCCAACCGCCGAGCGCAAACGTGACATTTCTCGTCGATTCTTCTATATTAGCAACATTTGAAGAATACCGCCGTCCCACGGCCATTTTTTAACTGACCAAAATGATCGCATTCCTGAAGGGGCGCCTTGTTTACAAGGAGCCGACGCAAGTCATAATCGACGTTAACGGCGTGGGCTACCAGGTCGCCATCACCCTTTTTACCTATGGCGAGATCAAAGACCAGGAAAACATCCTGTTACATACACACCTGGCAATTCGGGAAGATGCGCATGTGCTTTTTGGATTCAGTGGTGAGTCGGAGAAGCGACTGTTTCAACAACTTATTTCAGTGAATGGTGTGGGGCCGAGCACGGCAATCATCATGTTATCTTACATGAGTAGCAATGAGCTGAAGACAGCCATACTGAGAGAAGACGCCGCAGCGTTGCAATCTATCAAAGGCATCGGTGGAAAGACGGCGTTGCGGGTTATTATCGACCTCAAAGACAAACTGAAGAAGGAAAGCTGGGATGAGTCCCAGCCAGGTATTTCGCTCGGGGCTAACAATACCATGCGCAAGGAGGCGTTATCTGCTTTACTCACGTTGGGTCTGTCTAAACCTGCAGCCGAGAAAAGCATCGACGTTGCCCTGAAAAAATCGGGAAACACGATTACATTGGAAGAGTTAGTTAAACAGGCCCTAAAAAACGCATAGTACGTTTTGACTGTTTTTATACAGCAGCACTCCCTAACGCTCGGCCGGCTATTCGTTTTTTGGTTGAGCATACTGCTCCTGCCTGACGAGGTCTTTGGTCAGGATCCGTCACGTCCAGCCCCTGGCGATACAACGCGGTCTCAACCCTATGAGCCGAACCGTCGCCCAACCTATCGGACCACCGACCGGTATGGCGATCCCTTCTCGAACAAACCCTCGCAGTCGCCCCTCAATTTGAAGGACCCGAATTCGATGAAGCTCGATGTCGATATCGACACCGCTGGCAACTATACAATTCACGAAAAGATGGGTGACCTGGACTACCGGCCTCCATCAACCATGTCGTTTGAAGAATACAAACAGTATCAGGACCGGCAGATTCTCAGGAACTATTGGAAGAGCCGATCCAAGGAACTGGACGGTGAAAGCTCCGTAAGTGGCCGAAGTCTTATTCCCAAGATCTTCATCAGCCCGGTGTTGGATCGCATTTTTGGGGGCAGTTACGTCGAGCTTGTTCCGCGAGGTTTTGTTACCCTCGATTTCGGTGCTGCGTTCCAAAAGATAAACAACCCGGCGATACCGATCCGGCAGCAACGCAATGGTGGGTTTGAGTTTGATCAACAGATCAACATGAGCGTGGTTGGAAAGGTGGGCGAGAAGCTCGCCGTCACTGCTAACTTCGACAACAACAATTCCTTCGACTTCCAAAACAACATGAAAGTCGAATACACGGGTTTCAAAGAAGACATTCTTCAAAAGCTCGAAATTGGCAATGTGAGTCTTCCGTTAAACAACACGTTGATTCAGGGCGCCCAGAACCTTTTCGGTATCAAGGCCAAGATGCAGTTTGGTAAACTCGACGTCACCACGATTGCCACCACGCAACGCGGGAAGACGCAGTCGATCAACCTTGGCGGTCAAAGCGGTGGACAGGGACGACCGTTCGAGATCATCGCCTCCAACTACGACGAAAACCGTCACTTCTTCCTGGGCCACTTTTTCCGAGACAATTATCAGGCATGGCTGGTGAATCCCGTGCAGATCAACTCCGGCATCAACATCACTCGCGTTGAAGTCTATATCCTCAATCGTAACAACGACACCCAGACCTTGCGGAACGTAGTGGGTCTTATGGATCTTGGTGAACCTTCAAGGGTTTATAACTCGAACGTCACGGTCATCAATCCCACGTTTCCCAATGCCAACCAGGCCAACGATCTGTTTTCAAATGTTACGGCATTTGGAAACCGAAGCAACGATGCCATCGACGGGCAACTGACTCCCCTGGGTTTAGTGGCCGGAATAGACTATGAGAAGATCAATGGCGCACGACGCCTCGCCTCGACGGAATTCACTTTCCATCCGCAACTCGGTTACTTAACCCTCACGCGGAAGTTGCAGAACGACGAAGCCATTGCCGTGGCATACGAATACACATACAATGGTCGTCCTTACCAGGTCGGTGAATTGTCGAACACTTACAGCAGTCTCAAAGATGACGAAGTGGTCTACCTGAAACTCCTTCGTCCGCGCAAGGTCGCCATCCGCGATGCGAGTCGAAAGATCATTCCAACGTGGGATCTGATGATGAAGAACGTCTACAATCTCAACGTGAATCAATTGTCGCGGGATGGATTTCAATTGCGCATCATTTACCGCGATGATCGCACGGGCATCGACAATCCTCAATTGCAGGAAGGTGCTTCTGTTCGCACCCGACAGCTGATCGAGATTATGGGCCTCGACCGATTGAATCCCGTGAACGATCCACAGCGCGATGGTAACTTCGACTTTGTAGAGGGCGTAACTATCAACTCAACGACCGGTCTGATCATCTTCCCTTATCTGAAGCCGTTCAGCGATGCCCTGCGAGACGCCTTCGAAAATGAGAGCAACGAAAACTTCCTCATTCAGAAATATTCATACGATACGCTGTACAATACGACGAAAGCAGACGCCGAACTGTTTGCCACGAAGAATAAGTTTTACATCAAGGGGTTGTACAATGCCGGATCATCAAAAGAAATTATCATACCCGGATTTGGCGTATCACAAGGTTCTGTAAAGGTATACGCTGGTGGCATTCCGCTTAGCGAAGGAACGGACTTCGTGGTGGATTACACATTTGGCAAGGTCACGATCATGAACGACCAGATCCTCAGCTCGGGCAAAGATATCCAGGTGCAGTACGAAACTTCTGATCCGTTTGCCTTTCAAACCCGAAGTCTCGTGGGGTCGCGTTTCGATTATCATCTAAGCGAAGATGTGAACTTTGGCGGTACGGCATTATACTACAATGAACGTCCCCTGATCAGTCGTAACCAGATCGGAACGGAGCCGGCGCGTAACCTGCAATATGGATTGGACTTCAACATCAACAAGAAGAGTCGTCTGCTTACGAAGATCGTCGATGCGATTCCTTTGCTGGAAACCAAGGAATTGTCGTCGTTCAATTTCACAGGCGAATTCGCCCAACTCCTGCCGGGTACTTCAAACAAGATCGACGGCGAGGGGACCGCTTACATCGACGACTTTGAAAATACGGCGACTCCCTACTCATTGATGAGTCCCTTCGGATGGAAGCTTTCGTCCACACCGCGTTCAGACGACAACCGGTTCGATCCTAGTGGCCATACGCAAGACGATGTCCGTGCGGGATACAATCGGGCGAAGGTGTCGTGGTATATCGTCGACAACCAGTTGTACCGTAACGTTGGAAATTATAAACCCGACAATCTTACAGACGACGATTTGAAGATGCACTACTCGCGTGCTGTGGATCCGCAGGAAATATTTCCCCAGCGCCAAATCACGCAGGGTGTGTTCTACGAACAGATTTTTGATGTCGCTTACTATCCTACCGAGCGCGGACCTTACAATTACAACCCCAGCCTTGACAACAACGGGTTCCTCACCAGTCCTACTAACAATTGGGGTGCCATTACCAATGCCATCCGGACCGAGGTGGATTTTGACAAAGCAAACATTGAATACGTGGAATTCTGGTTACTGGATCCCTTCATCACCACGCAATACGGCCGCATCGATGATGGTATTAATACACCCAAGTCGAACACAACGGGGGGGCAAGTCATTTTACAGCTGGGAAGTATTTCGGAAGATGTGATTCACGACGGCAGGCATGCGTTCGAAAACGGCCTGCCTCCTGACGGTAATCTTGACGCTGGCGCCACGCGCAACAATTGGGGATACGTTACGTCACAACAATATCTTACCCCCGCATTCGAGAACTCGACGGCAGCCCGCCCGAACCAGGACGTTGGTTTTGATGGTTTGCCCACTGATAAAGAAGTCCCCTTTTATCAGCCCTTTCTCAACCAACTAACGGGTAACGCACGCTCGCGGGCAGAAGCCGATCCGTCGGCCGACAATTTCCGCTACTTCCTGGGAAGTGATCTCGACGCAAATGACGCCAAAATCCTGGAACGTTATAAAGAAATCAATGGGCAAGACAGTAACTCACCCATCGTTTCCGGAAACAGTGATATCTCGCCATCAGGAAGTCAGAATCCCGACAATGAAGATTTAAACGCCGACAACACGCTTAGCGAAGAAGAGGCTTACTATCAATACAACATTGATCTGAAACCCAATCAACTGGACATCGGCAAAAAGTATATTGTTGATAAGATTACCAGGAAGGGTAAGGATTCACCGGAGGAGGTCACGTGGTACCTGTTTAGAATTCCGGTGCGTCAGGCCGACTCACAATTTGGAGAAATTGACGGATATAAATCCATCAAATATGCCCGCATGATCCTTACAGGATTTGGCGAACCGGTCGTGTTGCGCTTTGCCAACTTCCGTATGGTGGGCAGCCGTTGGAGAAGGTATACCGACAACCTTCGTGAGAGCGCGCTTATTCCCGATCCTGAACCAGGCGCCGACAACTTTACGGTTAATGTGGTAAACCTCGAAGAGAATGCGGCTGGCAGTGGAGAGAAGTCGCCCTACGTGATCCCTCCCGGTGTTGTTCGTGACCGCGACAATACTTCTTCAGTACCGCGACAACTCAATGAACAGTCGGTACAGGTTTGCATCGACGATCTTCAGGATGGAGACGCTCGCGCCATTTACAAGAATGCCGCGGCCGATCTCTTCAACTACGGTCGCCTCAAAATGTATTATCACGCCAACAGTGAGGCTAACGACGATGAGCTTACTGCCTTCCTGCGCCTGGGTAGCGACTTCGATCAGAACTACTATGAGATCGAGATACCGTTGAAGATCACGAAGCCGGCAACTACCACTGATCCGGACGTGATCTGGCCCGAAGAAAATACGATCGATCTGGCATTGAACGAACTCTATGCACTGAAGGCACAGCGGGACAGGGAAGGATTTCCGCTCACCGAAATGTATCCGCGGGAAGGTCCAAAGATTGTCGACCGTCACAGGCTGCGGATATTTGGTCGACCAGATTTGAGCAGTGTTCAGGTGATGATGATTGGAGTACGCAATCCCAAGACAGACGACAAGCGGCCCATCTCGGCTTGTATCTGGGCGAATGAACTGCGGGTAACTGATTTCGATCGAACGGCCGGGTGGGCGGTCAATTCCACGCTCAGTGCAAAACTCGCGGACTTTGCCACGGTGAACGGCGCCTTCAGGCATACCACGTTTGGCTTTGGTGGAGTGAGTTCCAAAATTAATGAACGCACACGCGACGAAACGACCACCTACGACATCTCGGCAAACGTGAACGTCGACAAGCTTATCCCCGGCAATACTGGAATCAAGATTCCGATGTTTCTGGGATACCAGAACACTACCATCAATCCGAAATATGATCCGGCGAACCCCGACCTGCGTATCGATGCCGCATTGCGCTCATTCAATACCGACGAGGAGCGAAACAATTACCTCAGCATTATTCGAGACCAGGAGACGCGAAAGAGCCTCAACTTTATCAATGTGCGAAAGGTCAAAACCAGGCCCGATGCCGTCAGCCATTTGTGGGATATCGAGAACTTCGCCGTCAGTTATTCCTACAGCGAAGCGAAGCGATCAAACTTCACCCTGGCAGAGGCGCTCCAGCGACAGTATCGTGGATCACTCGCTTATACATTCACGCCAAAGGCGACCGGCATCGAACCGTTCAAAAACTCATCAGCACTAAGCTCTCCCTGGCTCAAAGCAATAAAGGATTTCAATTTCAGCTTCCTGCCGAGTAGCCTGGGCGTTAGATTTGATCTGGACCGTTCGTTCGGCAAGAACGTTTATCGCAACGACGGCTTCGAATCGGCGCCGAACTATCTTAAGTATTTTACTTTTAACCGGCAGTACAACCTACGCTGGAACCTGTCGAAGAGCTTGTCGTTTGAGTATACT
>DATHKA010000036.1:0-41951 GCA_035489615.1 Chryseolinea sp. | reverse complement strand
AATTCCCGCCACTGCTTATGCACAAACGTTGTGGGCAAAGCCAATGTGACTAAATTGACATCAATGGATTATGGAATTAAAGGAGACTATGAGACCTCTAACTTCGATCATTCTAATACTACTGACGTTAACTTCGTTCGGACAGGATATAGCTTCCACCAATCCAACCGAGGAGGAGATTTTTATTACCGAACCAATGCCAAGCTACCCAGGGGGACAGGCCCAAATGAATAATTTCATTAGGCATAATCTAAGCACACCAAGAGGCTATCGTAAAGTTCAAGGAAAAGTGTTTATAGAATTTGTTGTAAACGAAGATGGCTCACTTTCAGACTTTAGAGTCGTTAAGGGACTTGCGGATGCTTTGGACAAGAGTGCACTTAGAACGGTCATGATGATGCCAAAATGGATACCGGCTAAGCGGGACGACAAGCCAATCCGAATAAAAATAACAATACCAGTAGCGTTCGGCTGATGGCAGGCACAGCCCACAACATCACATATGTGCCATTGCAGTTTTGGTTAGATATATAAGGAGAACTGCAACGGCGCATATGTTAACGTTAGGCGGCATATCAGTGCTCTTAAAAGTCAGACAGCCACTTTTGGTGCTACCCAGTTCGGCGAATTAACCTGGCAGTCTTGTGGCACGGACTAAAATGATGGATTACCTGTACCTAGCTAGTGATGCCAATTCTTCCACCCGTCACTACGACACCACGTTCCGAGCCACCTGTTCTTCGAGCGCCTGATTCTTCCGAGCGCATTGGTTCCGACGGCGTATCGATATTTGCGTTGCTACGCCGCATAACACTATGCATGACGGCATTGAATTTTGTAAATTGGATTTTAAAGCGTATTCAACGCCGCATGCATGAACGTTGGCAGCAATAACGCAGGACAATGAACAAGATACTTTTAATATTGGGAATTATCGGGGTACTCTTTCTCGGTTTTATAATTTTTGGTATCGGCGTCATGGGGGACAGGAGTTGTAGAGTTGAAATTCAAAACGGAGGACAGGGACAATTTATTCTTAAGACATTTCAAATCACGAACTATGACAAAAAAGTAACAGTTGACTCAGTTGTCTTAGGACAAAATGAAAAGATCGAAATCGGACACTGTATAAGTTGCTCAATTCCTGACACGTCTGACATCGACTTTAACGCAATTGGCTTTTATGACAATGAAGGAACGTTTAAACTAATGAACAGAAAGGAATTAGTTAAATATCTGGAGACAAAGGACAAACAAGATTGCATCACTTACATAGTTGAGTGAAAGCGTTACTGCCAACAAAGGCTATAATCCATTTGCTTTGTTTTGTTTATTTTTATTTGGTAAAGGAAACGCCTTATAGCAAACGTTGTGTGCAATTTTGGCTTGGCACAGATTGAACTTCAAACAAATGACAAGTAAGATAAAGGTGAGGCGACCACTGACATCTCATATATTTCATGGACTTTGGATTTTATTGACTCTTTATAAAACGGTGGACAGTCAATCGCCAGGAAAGTTCATATGGGGACTGCTTTTTATTGTCTCGATAGCGTTACTAGTTAGGGTCATTTTTAAAGGAAGTTATTTGGAGAAGGATGGTTCTAGCTTGATAATCAATGGAGATTTCTTCCAAACCCGGACAGTTCAAATAACGGACATTGAAAGAGTAGAAATTGAACCAGGACCATTTTCAGATTCACGCATTATCCTTAAGGACGGCAAAGGAAGAGTAAAATTTAACTATCACAATGTGAATAGCGAGGACTTCAATGACCTAATGAGGAGCATAAATGTTCCGATAAAGTTATGTGAAGCCAAAACAGCACACAACAAAGTGCATAATCAATGGCGGGGTTAGTGTAAGTTTGTAGTTTTATTTTTTCAAAATACGTTTGGTGTCTTGGGACGGTGAAGTGCTTCGAATTCCCGCCACTGCTTATGCACAAACGTTGTGCGGCATTGCTTCACAAAGATTTGACCCATGGACATACGGGAAATAATTGAGAGACAACGAGAGGCATATTTGAAACAGTTGACAAAATTCTATTCGGAGCGAACGACCGGAGCTAAAGAGATTTTACTTGAACTCAATGGAGACGAAAAGGAAAGGATTTTCAAGCTGTACAGACTCGACTATTACGAACAAGTTGACGGACAAGGAAAGCCGACAGAGTTAGGAGCTGACACATACCTCAACCACGAACCGACAAATTACAAATTCGGACAACTGAGTATTGAATTGAATCCATTCTTCTGGCATGGTTGCGACTTTGCCTTCAAGCAAGAATTAACCGACGTAGACTGGTTAAAAAACTGGACAAGAAAATGGATTGATGAAGAAGATAAAAAGCCGACAGACACTAACGGGCTTTCTGGTGTAATCCACAACGTGACTCGCCTCACATCGACAACTAATAATGAAACTAAATTCTCGGTGGACTTTGGTTCAGCGGACGTGGACTCAGTTGTTGGACTAATTGAGACAATCGAGAAGCAAGGAATTAGAGAATTAAAAATTGGTTTTGAAATGATTGGGTGACCGCAACGGCACACAACAAAGTGCATAATCAATGGCGAGGTTCAGTGTGATTTTGTAGTTTAGTTTTTCAAAATACGTTTGGTTTCGGGGGACAGTGAGGCGCTTCGAATTCCCGCCACTGCTTATGCACAAACGTTAGCAAACATTATAGAAAAAGGAGTGAGAAAGGGATTACTAATTGGACTTGGAATTTTATTAGGACTGGTTTTAATTCCCTTCATATTTTTATGGTTAGCTTTTGGACCACCCCATGACTCTGTTATAATTGACTTGGGGACGGAGGAAAATTGATTTGTGATGAGATCTATGATGGTGACTTCGCTGGCGAGTTTTATGAGGTGAAAATGATTTTAGAGACTTTGAATGGAAAGAAATATGATCTTGGATCGATGACCTTCCACAGTCAAGATTGGAGTAAAGGAATCACCACGAGACGAGTTAAAGATTGGATTGTCTTTCCGTTAGAGCCAGAGAATTTTGTTCAATTTAAAATGTTGAATACAATCAGCGGACAACTGAATGACACGACACTGCAGCCATTCGACCTAAGGAAGGATTTATTATACAAGGAAAAATTTAACGATAGACCGGATCATTTATACGCTGGAAGTTCAAGTATACAGGACATTTCAGGTAACATTATTGAAATCAAATATGAGTACAAAGCGAAAGCCGTGTATCCATCTGAAATACTTGTAAGCCAAAAAGTGACGTATGAGATCAACCCAGCTGACGGAAAATTGAAGACAAAAAAAGTTGGGGAAAGAGTGGTGCAATAACGTTTGCTAGCATCAACTATAATACATATGCTATGTCGTAGGTTCTTAACTTGTGTGCTATTAAATTTCGTCAGCAACGCGGGACAAAGATGTAGCTATTTACACGCATAACGTCTTATAGCTAAGCGTTGTGTGTCATGCCCTTGGACAGATAGGAACGTGCACATTGCCTTGCCCCGCATTCCAACACTCGAACCAAAGCAAGTCAATAAGCCACTTTTGCAAGGCCGCGCTATTTTTCTAACAGGCACATAGGTCTATGTGAACAATCATTAATGGCAAAGATTCAGCATTTAACATTCACATTATGCTATCCAAGTAACTTTTACATTTCGTTTACATTTTTTTACAAGCGCTTTACTAAAGCCGAGCACAAAGACTTGTAGTTTTGTTGGAATTGATACTGAAGATGAGAAAATGCACATCTGGTTTGCTCTTTATATTTATTTTTTGCACCTCCTGTAAAGAACAAAACAAAACAAGCCTGCAAAAAAATAGTACCAACTCCGAAACCAAAGACACAGGTGGAGTAAATTATAATGGGGTCGGGCCTGGGCAATTTCCCGTTATGATCTAAAATCCTTGTACAATAAAAAGCTCACTGTAACCGAGATAATGTCAATAGAAAAAATGCTTTGTCGGATTTTGGAAGCTAGCGATGGAAGTATTTGGTTTGGATCTATGAACGGAGTGTATCGTTATGATGGAAAGACCATCACGGACTTTAAAAGTAAAGAGGGTAAGAAATAATGTGTATTGCTGATTTTATAATCATTTGTCAATTATTAATCAATATAATTTCTGTAATATGAATAACAAGCTATCGACCACTTACTTAATTTTAATTATTGCTCCTTTATTCTTCGGTTGCCGTGGACCTGTAAAAGAGGAAAATAAAAATAGTGCAACGGCAAGCTCCGTATCCCTGAGACATGTTGCGAGTGAAAAATATATTATTGATACGAAGGAAAGTGTTTTAACATGGGAAGGTTCAATGGTATTTGGTTTTGAGGAGGAGCATATAGGATACGTTTATACATCAAAAGGTGAATTGATGATTGAAAAAGGTCAACTTGTGGAGGGTACTGTTGAAGTCGACATGAATACAATTGAATATAAAGACAAGGAGAGTAAAAACACCCCTGTTAAACATTTAAAATCGCCTGATTATTTTGATGTCGAAAAATTTCCAATTTCTACATTTTCCATTACTAAGGTTGCGTATGCTGTTGGTGGAAATATAAAAGTTACAGGGAACCTAACCATTAAAGGTATTACAAACCCAGTTACTTTTCCAGCCAAAATAGAAGTTAAAGACGGGATTGTCAAGGCGAATGGCAAAGTCGTCATCGATCGAACACAATGGGGTATCCGTTATAGATCAGGAAAGTTTTACGATAATTTAGCTGATCAAGCTGTTTCGGACGACATTGAAATCCGTATGAGAATTGTAGCAAAAAAATAAACATCTGAGTCCACCATAAAAGACTTTAATTAAATTAAGATCATGTTATTATATTCCAGTACAAGGGCCGTTAGGTTTTTGAAATTCATAAGTAATTAAATAAATTGTGAAATACGTACACGTTTTTACTTTTCTGACAATATCAATTTTTGGCACTGCCTGCAACGGACCAGTTAAAAAAGACTTACCAAAAGAAAAGGTAAGTGATTCAAACCTAATATCTGTTGGACATCCAAAACTTATAAAAACCATAGGCAACCCTAAATATGGCAATGTTCAATTTGGTCTGCAGGACAAAGCCGGTAATCTTTGGTTCGGGACCACAGACAACGGTCTTTATAAATATGACGGAAAATCGTTTAGCCAGTTTACAGTGACCAATGGGCTAAACAGTAATAATATTTCTTCCATTTTGGAAGATAAAGGTGGTAAAATTTGGATAGGTACTGCAGCGGGAGTTTGTCTTTACGATGGTAAAACATTTGCTAAAATCCAGATTCCTTTACGAAAAGACCTGCCTCCGAATAAGTATCGCAACACGCATGATGTATTCAGTATCATGCAGGCAAAAAGCGGAAAACTATGGTTCGCAACAATAGATGGTGTTTATATCTACGATGGCAAAGCCTTTACTCCGTTTATAGTTAATGAAGGCGGAGGTGGCTATCTGAGCAGTAACAATAACGTGGAATATATTTTAGAAGACAAAGCAGGTAACATTTGGTTTGGTTGTCGAAGTAACGAAGGTGTGTTTCGTTACGATGGAAAATCTTTAACCAACCTTAAACTAAAAAAACTAGGAGGTCATAATTGGGCCTGGCCTCTTTTGCAAGACAAAAACGGGAATATTTGGTTCAGCAATTGGGGTGGGGCCTACCGGTATGATGGAAAATCATTTACAAGTTTTACAAAAAGCGATGGCTTAGCCAGTGGTGTTGCGCGAATTATAGAAGACAAAAACGGCAACCTTTGGTTTGGTGGTGGTGGTGGCCTTTGCCGTTACGATGGAAAATCTTTCACTTGTTTTACAACAAAAGATGGACTAATCAATCACGGGATTTGGGAAATTTTGGAAGATAAGACTGGAAATCTTTGGGTGGGTACGAAAGAAACAGGTCTCTATCTATACGATGGAAAAACATTTATTAATTATTCGGAATATAAACACTAGCCTGTAACGGACTAACAAACAAAATCTGCAACAACAGACAATATTTGGCTGGGTGAAAATGGTCTTTGGCGCTATGACGGCAGTAGACCCGCAAATTGCAATAACAAAACCACAATCGAGAAAAAGGTTGACTCACTAGTAAACAGTTTTAAAGGTTGACAAAGAAAAAAGAAGTGACCGCACGCCAACCAACTTGTAAACCCCGCATCCTTCGCGCAAGCCAAAGCTGACAAGTCCTGTTGTTCATAAAGTGTGGACTTGGGCACAAACACACAACAAAATGTATGTGCCATTGCTGGGTGCAGTTTAAATTTGTAAGTTAGTTTTGATAATAAGGTTTGTTGTATGGGACAATTCAGTTTTAAACACCAGCAACGTCACATACATAAACGTTGGCAGCAATTGCATGAAGACAGTTTACTACATATCGATTCTGATTGTTTTGTACTCGTGTTCGACACCTAAATACGAAATTTGCGAAGTTGAAACGCAGGACAAAGAACTTAAACTGTATCATGACGTATTAACAGAGCTTATAGAGAACCATTTTTATAATGGATACTTAAACCAAGTGATAACTAAAGATAAATATCCCAATCCGACTATTGACTTTGCCGACACCGCAGAATTCAATAACGATTTGATTTTATTACAGAACCAATTATTTAACGACACTGCTAAGTTTGAGACAATTTGCTATCGGCCCACTTTGCAAGATGGACCTTGGAACTATTTCTACTCGGATAGCACTGACTTTATTACTATGGCTAAAACGGACTCAACTCAGCGCTTGCGTGATATTAAAACATTTTTAACAACGTTTTCTTGAAACTGGGAATCCATAGCGGACACAATTACCAAACCGCAGACAAAGTACAATAGCGAAAGCTTTAAACTTTGTACTTCCAAAGTTGGTTCATGTGAAAAATACAACGAGTCGGACATTGGTGTTGTGAGCTTTTCGAAAGTCTTCATGAATGACGACAGAACAAAAGGCCTTTTGTACTATGAAGTCATGTGTGGGGGAAAATGTGGCAAGGGTGAAATTATTTTAGTTGAATTTATCAATCAACGGTGGACAATTAGAGAGTAAATCAACTTTGGATATCCTGACATGCGACAGCTGCCAACAAAAGCTATAAGTCATGCCGGCACAGTTGATATTTAATTTATTATTTTGGTGTGCCGGCACGCCTTATAGCCAGACGTTGGCAGTAATGGCACTTGGACAATGAAGCACTTATGAAACTAAAGACTCTTGTGACAATTACACTGTGGACTTTTTGTTACAACAGTTGGGGACAAGACTCACTTAATTATCACGGACAACCATTTATAATTCGGGACCTTCCTTCGAAAATTAAGGCCGAACAACCATTATTTATTATTAAGTTGGACGGAAAACTTTGTAATGTTCCAGCAACAGGACGATTTTCAAGCTCCCGACAAGTAAAGAGAGCGTTTAAGAAATTCAATACAGATTCGGTTCATTCAATTGATGTTATCAAAGGAAAAGATGCAACCGATAAGTATGGGACTCTTGGACAACACGGAGTGATTATCCTTAATCTGAAAGATGGTACTTATGACACACTTCCGAGAAAATTAAAAAGAGGATGTGGATGATTACATTCAGTGAAGCGTGCCACTACTGCCAACATGTCTATAAAACATATGCTGTATTGTAGGTTATTAAAATTTGTGCAGGTAAATTTCGTTTGCAACGTGCGACAACGATTTAGGTATTTAAACGCATACGTTTTATAGACTAGCGTTAGGCGGCATATCAATGCTCTTAAAAGTCAGACAGCCGCTTTTGGTGCTACCCAGTTCGGCGAATTAACTGGCTGTGTTGTGGCACGGACTAAAATGATGGATTACCTGTACCTACCTAGGGATGTCAATTCTTCCACCTTCTACTGCGACACTACGTTCCGAGTCACCTGTTCGGCGAGCACTTGATTCTTCCGAGCGCAGTGGTTCCGACGGCGTATCGATATTTGCACAGTTACGCCGCATAACACTATGCATGACGGCATTGAATTTTGTAAATTGTATTTTAAAGCGCATTCAACGCCGCATGCATGCACGTTAGCGGCATGGCTTCTCAACGAGTGACACACATGCCAGAATTAAGTAACATACAGACATTTGAAAAACTTAACGGGACGGACTATAAACCGATTTTAGACAAGTTTGTGTTAGTTTTAAAAAGAATAGGACTTTGGAATGAAGAAGTTGAAAAAGCCATTAATGATTTCGAATGGAATGTGGATGACAACGGATTTATTTATTCATCGATGGTTCAATTAGGACATTTTAAAACAAAGTACTCGGACATAAAAGTTAGACCACTCGTAGTCGTATACACTCCAACGGTTGACTCTTCATTTACTGACAACTGGATGACCTGTGACTTAATAATAGAAGCTGAGGATTTGAGAAACGAAAAATACTTTCACAAGAGTTACGACTTTGTTGAGAAGCTGACTTCTGAAATGCAAAAGGAATTTAACCAGACTGGTACATATTTCACTGACGAGGCTCAAGACGGGCAGGACTTTGAAGGACTAAGAACAAAAGACAACTCAAAACTCTGGCAATTTGACTATGCTGTGATTCCTTTGACACTGAAGAACGTTTACTCGGAGATACCTTCGACACATTTAATTATTGAACGTGGGGATTTTTTAGAAGTCTATTGTAAAGAGCGGTGGACGAAGCCCAGCCGCTAACAAAATGTTTATGCGAGCTTGGGGTGATGTGTAATTTTGAAGTTTTTGTTTTCTTAATTTCGTTATGCAACGTGGACAGAGACGCGCTTCGAAACCGTAAGCCGTCATAAACATAAACGTTGTAGGGCATTTTATGACAAAGTTTACAACTAAAGGATGGTTAATTATACTTGTACCAATAATGCTCATTGGTGGGACATGGGCGTTGATAATTCTTTTTCAGGACATTGAAAACAAAACTCAAGACAAAATCAATGCAATGTATTTTGTCGTTCCAATTGTTGTCTTAGTATTCTTTGGACTGCCCGTTGCAATTATGATGTACAAAAGAACAATATTTAGAGACAATGGACGGTGGACTATTTCTTATCTAATTCTTAAAAAACAAATCGAATTCTCTGGGACTGAAATAGAGGAAATTTCAATAACTGAAAACATAAGCGGACGAAGTGTTCCGACTCATGAAATAATGAGAATTAGGACGCATGACAATAGGAAAATGGAAATCTCTTCCTTGGAATTAAGGAGTTATACGAAACTCAGGGAATTAATGCTTAAGGATTTTAAAGGCAAGGCAATAATTACTCAATTCGGACAAAGACCATTAAAATAGTTCGTGTGATAAAACGTTCTACAACAAAACATGGCTGGGCGCAGTGCAACTTTGTAGTTTGGTTTTTTTTAATTTCGTTCAGTCACGTGGGACAGGACACCGCTTCGTAAACCCAGCCACGTTTCATGCATAAACGTTGTGGCCAATACGTTTAAAGATAATGACTTTTTTGAAACCCACCTCATACTGATCTTCAACGGCGGCTTGGAGATCCACCTGCAGCTTTTGATTGGGTTGAAGCACCGTATATTGAATGGCTACGTTTCCTCTGAGTAATTGTGAGTCCCGGTTTACGGCCACCGACAGCTTATAATACCGGAGATCCCACCATGCCCGTTCCGGTGTAATGGTGCCGCGAAGGGTGTCATCTTTGGTAATCGGTCGCGTTTGCGCGTACGCAGATCGAGACGCAAACGATTGCCAGCAGCAGGAAGTGTTTCATCGTGAAAACCATAATTCGGCATTTAGGGTAAAACAAAAAAGAACCCGTCCGGCAGCCTTTTATATAATCATCATTTTTGGGAGATGGCGCCAGGGAAAGGATTTTGCAGGTAGGGCGGTTATGATTAAATTTAAATCCCACATTTTAAATCTTCCTGGCATGAAACCGTTGAAAATACTGCAGGAATCGTTTCCGTACTATCTGAATGACGACCGGAAGAATACGCTTCTGGCGGTCGGACACGCGCTGGTAGTCATTGTTTTTCTCCTGGCCTTCCATCCGATGCAGGGCATTCACTTGCAAAAGGTCATGGTGATCGGCGTAGTGATCTTCATCGTCCTCTACGCCTGTATCATCGGTTTACCGAAGCTTCTGCCACGCGTCTTCGATGCCCTGACCTGGACGACCGGAAAATACATGTTGTTTACGCTCTGCCAATACCTGCTGATTGGTATCCTGGGGCCCATTGCCATAAAAGCCCTTGGCATCATGCCGGAGGTGTCGTTCCTGGAAATTTTGCTTGCATTTCTGGTCAAGATGCCGACGTACGGAGGTGTGTCCATTCTCCTGATCACCATTTTGTTACGGAATGCGATGTTGAAGAACAACCTGCGGAACGCCGTCCGTGCCAACCTTCAGCTGGACCGGATCAATGAGCTCAAAAGTCCTGGGAAAACCGCCAAGGCAGACAGGGTCACGATCCAGTCCGATACCAGCGAAACCATTGATCTCCACTTGTCCGATCTTTTATACGTCGAGGCTTCCGATAATTACTCCACCTTGTATTGGAAGAACGGCAACGGCCTTGAGAAGAAAGTATTGCGGATCAATTTGAAAAATATGGAAGCCCAGCTGAACAATGGTTTTATCGTGCGTTGTCATCGTTCCTATATCGTTAACATCAACGCCATTACGCATGTCCGCGGAAATGCCAACGGCTATAAACTAAACGTCCGCGATACCGAGATCACGGTGCCCGTGTCCCGTGCAAAGGGAAAAGAGGTGATCGAAAAGATCGGTCATATCAAAAACCTCGCGGAATCTGCATAGTCATTCACCCGAACGCCTTTCCCATTCTCCACAAAAACAGCTGCTGCCGACAAACCGGCAGTCATCGCTCCCAATCTGTCTGAAGGAAATATCCGTGCGTGGATAATTGCGTTTCTCCCGAAACAAAACCTTATCCATTCATGCTCACCCTTAACCATTTCCGATCTTTTTTCTGTTTTATTATTGCGACCCTGACTATCCCTGCGGCGTGGGGACAATCCGTTCAGACCCTCCGCGGCCGGATCACGGATGAAGTAAGCCAGACGCCGTTGATCGGCGTGACCGTTCGCCTCGAAGGCGATGCCAATACCGGGCTGGGTGCCACCACCGATGACGACGGGAACTACCGGATCGAGCGCGTGCCCGTTGGCCGGCAGACGGTCATCATTTCCTACATCGGCTATGAAACGCGATCGGTGCCCAACATCGTGGTCACGGCCGGCAAGGAAATTATCCTCAACATCACGCTCCAGGAGAGCATCATGGAGCTCAACGAGGTCACGGTGACTTCCGACAATCACAGTGACAAAACGGCAACCAATAATGACCTCGCGATGGTGAGTTCGCGATCGTTCAATACGGACGACACCAAACGTTATGCCGGCGCCCTGGGCGACCCATCGAGGATGGCGGCCAATTTTGCCGGCGTCGTGGGGGGCAACGACTCTCGGAACGATATTGTTGTGCGCGGCAATTCTCCCATGGGAATGCTCTGGCAGCTGGAAGGCCTGAACATCCCCAATCCGAATCACTTTGGCGCCCTGGTTAGCACCGGTGGTCCGGTGAGCATGCTGAACAACAATAACATTGATAAGTCCGATTTTATTACCAGCGCATTCCCGGCACAATACGGAAATGCAACGGCCGGCGTATTTGACCTGCGGCTGCGGAACGGCAACAATGAGACTTCGGAGTTTGTCGGGCAGATCGGTTTTAACGGATTTGAAGCCGGCGCCGAAGGTCCGCTCTCTAAAAAAGCCGGAAGCTCTTATATTGTCAACTACCGCTACTCCACCCTCGGTTTGTTTAATGCGCTCGGGATTGAATTCGGCACGGGCAGTAATACACCGCTCTACCAGGATCTCAACTTCAAACTGTCGTGGCCTACACGCGGAAAGGGAACGCTTTCCATCTTCGGTATCGGCGGGACAAGCAGCATCGACCTGTTAGGCAGCGAAGCTGACCTGAGTGACGACAATTCCCTTTACGGCAGCGAGAACACGGACAGTTATCCCCGGTACCGCACGGGTATCGCCGGCATTTCTTACGAACGTACGATCTCCGAAAAGACGTATACCCGGATCGTTGCGGGCATAAGCGCGACCCATGAGGAATTCACAACCGACTCCCTGGTACGGAACACCCAGCAGGAGGTCGTCGATCGATACCTGTCGCACGAAGTAGCGTATGGCACGCAAAAGTATTCTGTCAATTTCCTGACACGAACCAAGTTCAACGCCAGGAACAGCATCACCTCCGGCTTCACGGCTGATGTCACAGACTTCGATCTGTATCAGCACGAACGGTTCCCGAACGTATCAAAAGATACGGTACGGCTGGACGTAAACGATCTCACGGTATTGTATCAGGCCTATTCCACCTGGAAGCACCGTTTCAACCAGCGCTGGGCGATGCAGGCCGGTGTGCACGCACAATACTACGACCTCAATGAACAATGGGCCGTGGAACCCAGGCTGGGGCTTCAGTTTATCCCCGGCGACGGCAGACAGGTGCTGAGCATCGGCTACGGCATTCACAACCAGGCACAAAATCTCACCACGTCGTTTACCCAGACCCGTCACGGTGATCAATCCGTGTTGACCAACAAGGATCTTGGTTTTACAACAAGCCATCATGCCGTGTTCACGTATGACTGGAACATTTCGGAATACCTGAGGCTAAAAGCCGAGGTCTATTATCAGTCATTAAACAACATTCCTGTCGAACAACGGCCGACATCCTATGCGGCGATTAATACGGGCGCTTCCTTTTTGCCCAGCGGCCGCGACAGCCTCGTCAACGAAGGCACCGGCAACAACTACGGCGTGGAGCTTACCCTGGAACGGTTTTTCAACCGCGGCTATTATTTTCTGATCACCACATCCCTGTTCAACTCCCGCTACTCCGGCAGCGATGACGTTGAACGGAACACGGCCTACAACACAAATTATGTGTTCAATGTGCTGGCCGGAAAAGAATGGGCATTGCGTCGCGGCCGTTTCCTTTCTCTTAGCCTCAAGCTGACCACGATCGGCGGTCCCTACCTCACCCCTATCAACGTGGAAGAATCACGGGCAAGAGGACGCACGGTGTACCGGGAAAGCGAAGCGTTCAGCGAACGTCAGCGGGCATATTTCCGAAGCGATCTCAGGATCTCCTACCGGAAAGAATACCGGAAGACCACGCTTGAAGTGTCGCTCGACCTGCAAAACCTGACCAACAATCAGAATATTTTTTCGCAAAGCTATAACTACCGCACCAACTCTGTTATGACGCAGTACCAGCAATCATTCTTCCCTGTGCCTTACGTAAAGTTTACGTTCTGAGCGAACCAGTTATAAGGCCGCCAGCTACAGGCGGCCGTGCCATTGTGTTGGTAGGTGGTAGGCTACCTCTTCCCGAACCAGCACACAACAATGTCTATAAAACATATGCTGTATTGTAGTTATTAAAGTGTGTTATATTAAATTTCGTCAGCAACGTGGGACGAGGATGTGCGTATTTAAACGCATATGTTTTATAGACTAGCGTTGTGGGTAATGCCGCCAGGACAGATGAGACTTCCATTGACATTGATATTTTTGACGCTATTGAGCTGTAGCGAGAGACAGAAAAGCGATACCAAGACGTTGGACTTTAAGGATTTCACCATTCAAGTGCCTGCAACATGGCAACAGATTAAAGCAAAAGGAGTAGACTCCTTTGTAGGACAGCTAGCCCTTGACAACGGTGACACTGCTTCGTTTGACTTAGGATGGTACTCAAATTCACTTGACGATGAATCGGTGTATGTTGACAGCAACGGTGATGTCTATTTAGTTGACAATAAATCAAATCCTAAATTTTACGGCAAGGCTGATACTGTTGACATTGAAAAACTCAAAATCAATAAAATCAAATTTACAACGATTGACGGAAAACGTGCAAAGATTATTCAACCCAAGCGGACTGGGAAGGGAATGACTGGTGTTTACTTTGACAGTTTGTGGACAAAAGGTTCCGGAACCGATAGGTTTCAAATGAACGCTGAAAATTTAGATTCTGACAACGAGAAACGACTTCTCGAAGCGTTCGAGACGTTGAAGTTTAATAAGTGACGTGAAGGTGGCACTACCCACGACAAAATATGTAATTCATGGCGCTGATAAGGAGGACATTTTTTCATTTTTCGCTCAGCGCCACGGATTATACATAAACGCTGTGGGTAATCGGGCTAAGACAAATTAACAACTAGGACAAGTGACGAACAGACTTTTCCTTATTGAACTCATTTTCACATTTTTCACTTGTCGGACAACTCCTAAGACCAAATATCAGGACAAAGGATCGAATTTTAGAATTACAGAGGGCTTCAAGATAGTTGAGGCCAAGACTTGGAAGCATAATAAACAGAGCGGTGGCCCAACTACCCACAATAAAGTGCATAATCAAAGCCGAAGATCCAATCTGCATTTGACACAAGAACAATTGTCAAATTGTGCCACTGTTGATTATCAATATGAAAGCCCGTCCGCCCTACTAGATACTCCATTTACAAAGACACGACCGCCGCCACGGAAGTTGCGTCTTTTAACGGTACTTCTTCGGTGTTACCTTTTATGCCGGTAAGTTCTTCCAAAGAAATTTTATAAAGATCAGAGTTGTGAATGCTTACTGTTTTTGAAAAGATTGCAAATTTTCCACAGTAAGTTATACTGAAAAATTCATCGTCCATACTTCCATTTACTGCGGGACCTAAGTTTTCGGGCTCACTCCAGTTAACCCATGAATCGTCGAGACGCTTTGACACGTATACGTCGTATCCGCCATGGCCGTGGTGACCCTTTGACGCAAAATAGAGCGTTTTATGATCCGAGGCCAGGAATGGGGAAGATTCTTCTAGTTCACTGTTAATCATACCTCCCATAGAGAGTGGCTCAGTTGCCTTTTCCCCATCCCAGAAGCTGACATAGAGATCGCGATCACCATACGAATCGCAGCGTTGTACTGCGGAGATTATTATGCCACTCTTAAGAGACACATAAGCGTTAGCGTGTTCGGAGATATTGTAATCATTCTTGATGTAGATGGGCATCGCCGGAGACCATTGTCCCTCTTTATTCACACTATAAGACAAACCAGCTCGCATTTTTCCATTTTTACGATATTGGTTCCCTAGAATCAATGTGTCTCCCGTCATACTAACACTATTAATAAAGTTAGGACCAAGGTTATTCAGGTGACCTGGGAGCCGGATAGGCTGAGACCATGAGTTGTCGCTTTTTTCGAATTCGGTGTACCAGATGTCTTCCAAATCTGTTTCACCACCTGTGTTGAGCGGATGGAGTGATCGGCTAAAATAGAGTCGCTTTCCGCACGGAGTCAGCGATGGCTTTAACTCATCAAAAGGCCCGTTTATGAAGGCGTTCAGCGGAACTGCCTCTGTTGAGTGGTTAAGGTCAGCATACCGTATGGCTGTACCCGTATTCTTTGTATCTGATGATGGATTCTGATCCGACGGATTTATTTCCTGCGAAAAACATGAACATATCCCTGCCCCTAGAAAAAGAAAAAAGAGTAGAACTGCCTCGATGGTTCTTTCTCTGATTATTGGTGTGCGTATCATACTTTATTGTTCTTACTGTGTGTTTGATGCTATAAAGATCAGACGGCAGGGATTCCCGTCCTTTAGAGAGACACCGAATTACACAGAATCAGGAAACGGATGAGACTTCCGGATTCGGAAGGGAAATCACCGCCAGAGGCCACAACAGGCGTTACTTCTCGGGGTTTACCCTTACGCTCATTCTAAATTGCCCTGGATCAATCAAGATACCGACGACCAATGATCACGTTATGACGCGGCTAAAATATTTCGCCAACGCAAATCTCAGGTGGTTTAGCGTTAGCGCTATTTTGTTGCAAGAATCGTTGCTGGTCCATCCAATGCAGATAGATTGGGAATGACAAAAAGGACTGAAGCCCCCTGGCCCTCCACTGATTGAACAGTGATCGTTCCGCCCAGTGCATCAATGACATCCTTAACGATGTATAGACCGACGCCTGCACCTGTAGATTGAACCGAGCCACGATAAAAAAGATTAAAAATATTGGGAAGTATGTCTTCGCCAATGCCAATTCCGTTGTCAAAAACGCGCAAATGGCAATCGTGAGCCGTTACCTTGACGCCGATGCTTAGCTTTCGGATCGGCTTGTTTGCATCACAAAATTGGATGGCGTTAGAAATTAGTTGTGTCATCACAATATTGAACCTGTTTTCATCCGTATGAAATGGAACGGGCTGCTCGACAGATACAACCACATTGATCTTTTTCTCGGAGATAGCGGGTGCCATTTCCAGCAATTGGTCGCTAATCATCGTTTCTAGCTTAATGGGCTGAGCCGATAGGTGTAGTCTGGAGTTGGATAAGAATTTTTCCAGTTCGCTTAATACCTTTTCCATTTTTCCGACAGTGTTTTCAATGGATTGGAAGAAGAGATGTTGCTCCTCACTTACCGTTTCGCCAGAATTTTTAAGCAGGTAAACCAAACCCGAAATTGATTTGAGCGGACCCCGGAGGGAATGCGAACAGCTATAGATAAATTGTTCAATTGCGCATTTCGCCTTAATCAATTCGAGTCCAGCAACTGAGCTAAACTGTTCTCCGCAATGAAAATCCATTAGATTATTTGTATCTTCTCTCATCTGGTGACTATTATAACCCAAAATTGAACATTCATGACGATAAAAAGGTCATAAGATGCAGGATATGGTAAAATTCAGGATATCAGGTGCTGCTCAGGGAAATCCCCTACGCCGCTAATCAATTGGGGCGCTTTCGATTAATTTCGACGAGATTATGTTCAACCGCATACATCACCAGCTGGGCAGTATTATGCAATTGTAGTTCGTGTTTAATATTTACATAATGGTTCTCTACCGTCTTCATGTCAATGAAAAGAAGACTACCGATCTCTTCTAGACTTTTACCCTGAGCAATTAGTATCAGAATCTCTTCCTCCCGTTTGGTTAACATTGATTCCTTTTCCGATGGCACGCCTTTACCATCTTTGCCCTTGAGGTCATAATCCTGAAATATAAGCGCTGTCACATCGGGACTGAAATATCTTTCTCCCTTCACCACAGTATGAATCGCCGTTACCAGCGACTTTGGATCGACATCTTTAGGCAAGTAGCCATCTATTCCTGATTTTATTCCATCAGTGATGTAATTTTTGTTTATCTCACCGGAGATCAGGATAATCTTAATTTTTGGGTTTTGGCCCTTTATCCAGTGCGTAGCTTCAATCCCTGTCATGCCCTGCATGACTATATCCATCAGAATGACATCCGGAGAAAGTTCGTTCGCGAGGTTCACCGCATTTTCACCATTTTCGACCGCTCCAATTACTACAATGTCCTTTTCATTACGCAGTAAAGAGATCAACCCCTCTCGTAAAAATCCATGATCATCGACTATCAATACTTTAGTAATCGCACCATTCATAAACATGTGGATGAAGTGACGTGTATTTTTTTATAGGGTCTACGGGAAATTAACCACAGCATCTTTTGGCAAATAATGGTGTACTACGACCAGCAATTCTTTTATTTTACAAGGTTTCAACAGGAAAGCATTTGCACCAACACTTCTGCCCTGCGCTTTATCCTGTTCAGAGGCCTTTGACGACAAAATGATAATGGGAATAGATTTTAGCTGTTCTTTTGAACGGATATATTGGATGAGTTCGAAACCATCCATTCCGGGCATCAAAATATCTGTGATCACCAGATCGAATTGTATTGTATTCAATAATTCGACAGCATGTGAGCTATGATTGCCAATCACCGTGTGGAAACCTTCCATCCGCAGGATGTCGGCGATTTCTTCTGCGAGATGAGCAGTATCTTCAACAAGTAATATTTTTTTCATTGCAGTGGAATCATTACTAAAAAAGATGATCCGCAATTGATTGTACTTTTTACTTCGATCGTTCCATTCATGATCTCCACTGCTTTTTTTAGAATCGATAGCCCAAGGCCAGTGCCCTGGACGACGCTCACATTGGAACCTCGTTGAAATGATTCGAAAATTGAACTCAGCTCACTCTTCTCTATTCCGATACCTTCATCGGTTACCTGAATCAGTAGTGTATCGTTCAAATCAGATATCTCAATTGTAACAGTGGTGTCTGACTTAGAGAATTTTAGCGCATTTGTAAGGAGATTAATAAATATGTTACGCATAAGCTTATCATCGATCATCATTTTGCCGGTGGCGCACGTATAGATGAAATCGATTTTCCTCGACTCCTTCACTGTCACGCGACACTCCTCAATGAGCGAGTCAATAAATTCTTTCAGGTCTACGGATATGCGTTTTAGTTTTATTTTACCAGCCTCCGCTTTACCAAGCGTAAGAATATCTTCCAGGAGATTGTTCATGTGAGTGGCCTGATCTGCTATCTTGATAAGCTTCCGCTGAATTTCGTCGGGACTTAATTGGTGAAAATAATTTTTAATCGACTCAGCCGCAAAGCTTATCGTAGAGAGGGGTGTTCTGAACTCGTGTGAAGCAATCGTCACAAATTTATTCTTCATTTCAACGAGGTCTTTTTCTTTTAAAAGCGCCTGGTGTAAGTCATGTGTCCGCTCAGCTACCAAAAGTTCAAGGTTTAGGCGCGTATTTTCTTCGTGTGATTTGCGTGCGGTGACATCCCGCTGAATAGAAATGCAATGTGTCAGTTTCGATGTTTTGTCAATCACGGGCACAATTGTGAAATTATTCCAGAAGGGTTGACCTGTTTTTTTGTAATTGACGATTTCGACCTCAATAGTCTGGAACGTTCGCATGGCCTTGTCGATTGAATCGATTTGATCACGGTCTGTTTTCTCCCCATAAAAAGCGTGTAGTGTCTTACCAATTATTTCTTCGGCATTATACCCTGTCATTAATGTAAATGCATTATTGACATAAATGATTTTTGGTCCCGTTTCTTCAGAAGGTTTGGCTTCCATAATCACCACAGCATCTGTTGTATTGGTGATGACCGACTCCAGCAAACGCAGGTGACTTTCCGCTTTTTTTTGGTTGGTGATGTCCCTTGAAAAACATGCAGTCCCTACGACATTGTTTTCTTTGTATATCGGATAGTATGAGATTTCGGACCATGATTCATTTGGTAACACGGAGTGCTCTGTAGCGGTAAAGGTTTCTCCATCGAAGGCCCGTGCGCAATTTTTCTTATACCGTTGAATTTCTTTTTTACTAAATCCCGTTTCAATAATGGCACTCCCTTTCGTTACGGTCAAACCGGATCTTTTTTTAACCATCTCATCAAAAGAATGATTGGATGTAATGTACTTCAGGTCGGCGTCGACGCTCCACATCATGTCATGGGTGTTGTTCAACAATGCTTTAAGATTGTTCCGGTCAAATTCACGTTGCTGTTCTACTAGCTTTTTCGCAGTCCGCTCTTTAGACTCCTTGATCGCCCTCGTTACTTTGGTCGTAAGGGTAAAAAGTTTGTCTTTTTGGGCATAGTCCGTTACGCCGTTTTTGATAAACTCGATTGCATTTTCCTCGCCGATATTTCCCGAAACGAAAATAAACGGCGTGCTTGATGCGAACCGTTCCCGGAGGGCAAAGGCAGCGGGGCCGTCAAAATAGGGAAGTGAGAAGTCGCATAGAATTACGTCGGGAACGAAATCCCGCAGCGCATCGACGTAATCCTTTTCATTCTGAACCACCTTGGATACATGGCGAATGTCGCCCTGCTTTAATTCATATTCCATTAGTTCCAGATCGTCGGAATCGTGTTCTACAATTAATATTTTATGAACTGAGTTCATGTGGCAACGGGGGGTTCGTTGACGATCAACCAGTACAATCCAAGACTGGAAATTGCTTTATGAAAATCATCAAACTCAACAGGTTTCACTACATACCCATTAACACCCAGCCGGTAACATTCTTTAATGTCGGGATCTTCTTTGGATGACGTGAGCACAACGACAGGAATTCCCTTTGTCGCCTCGTCCGATTTTATACGCCTGAGTACTTCCATGCCATTGACTTTAGGCATTTTCAAGTCGAGCAAGATAACTTTTGGCGTTTGCTTCATGGGTTGGTCAAGGTAGGCCCCTTCTGAAAACAGGAAATCCATGGCTTCAGCGCCATCGTGAAGATGGAGTAATTGGTTGGCCAGGTTGTTTTTTCTCAGGCCACGAATGGTCATTTCAGCGTCGTCCGGGTTGTCTTCGATCAGTAAGATTTCAATTTGCTCTCTCATATTCAGTTGTTTTTCGGAAGTGAAAAATAAAAAGTCGCGCCCTCATTCACTTTGCCCTCAGCCCACACACGACCGCCATGCTTTGAAATTATACGATGAACAATGGCCAATCCCACACCGGTGCCTTCAAATTTGTCATCGGTGTGCATGCGTTGAAACACGCCAAATAATTTGTCCGCATAGCGCATGTCGAATCCTGCACCATTGTCTTTAATAAAGTAAATGATTTCATCGGCATCCATCGATGAACCAATTTCAATCAGAGCTTTTTCATTGAGCTTTGAGTATTTGACGGCATTTGAAATTAGGTTGACCCACGCTTGCTTGATCGCATTTGAGTCCCCCAGAGCGTGGTGTAAATCGTTAATCATAAACAACGTTGTGTGGCCGGGTTGTTCGCTCTGCGTTTCATTGCAAAGCATTGTGACAAGACTGTGCATGTCAATGGTCAATTTATTCAGTTCTTTTTTTCCCAGCCTGGAGAAAGTAAGCAGGTCGTCGAGAAGCTTGCCCATCTTCTTTGCGTTTTTCACGATCTTATCGATTACCCGGTTGGCTTCCGCGTCCATGTGCGTCCCATAGTCATCCTTTAAAATTCGCGCAAAACCATGCACCGACCTTAAAGGTGCGCGCAAGTCATGTGATACCGAGTATGAAAAGGATTCGAGCTCTTTATTCGCCACAGCCAACTCGCCCGCTCTCTTCTCTTTCTCATCATTTTGATACAAAAGCTCAAGATTAGCAACCAACAATTCGGCGGCACGTTTTTCTTTTTCTCCGTTCTGATACGTGAGTTCGACGTTAGCCGCTGTCAGTTCAGAAGCCAGTTTTTCCTTTTCCTGATTTTGATAAATTAATTCGCGATTTGCGATCACCAATTCCTGTGCACGTTTGCTTTTTTCTTTTTTTTGATGGACAAGCTCCTTGTCGGCAATTGTTAACTCTGCTGCCCGTTTTCTTTTTTCTTCGTTTTGATACTCAAGTTCCTTATCAGCGACGGCGAGTTCCTCTGCACGCTTTTCCTTCTCTTCATTTTGGAAGGCAAGCTCAACGTTAGCAATTGCGAGTTCTTCGGCTCGCTTTTCTTTCTCCTCATTTTGATAAGAAAGTTCTTTATCGGCAATAATCAATTCTTCCGCCCGTCTTTCTTTCTGCTCATTTTGGAAAGCGAGTTCAACGTTGGCAATCACCAATTCTTCCGCGCGTTTTTCTTTTTCTTTATTTTGGTAGGAAAGTTCTTTATCGGCAAGATTGAGTTCCCATGCGCGCTTTTCCTTCTCTTCCGTTTGGAAAAGTAATTCCTTGCTGGCTATTTCTAGTTCTGCCGCACGTTTCCTTTTTTCTTTGTCTTGAAAGGCCAATTCGATCTTCGCGATAGCCAACTCTTCTTCCCGCATACCTTTTTGTTCATCTTCGTAAACAAGTTTTTTATCCGCAATTAATAGTTCGTCTTTGCTTCTTTTCATTTCTACGATCTGGGATGCAAGTTCTTTGTTTGCAATGTCGAGCGCCTCCGCACTTTTTACTTTTTCTTTGTTTTGAAGCACGTAGTGTCCCGTGGCGAATAATAGAAAAATGGTAGATATGGTCATGACGATAAACATGAGGGCTGAGATCCGGTTTAAAACCGCCGCGTCCTGATCCCTATCTCTATTCCGTTCTTTGAGGAGCGTGGCTTCTGCTAATTGAATGTCTGCAATTGCATCGTGTATCCGATCCAGATGCTTACCGTGATTAGCAATGGTGCTAATGAAAGTTGCCGGTGTTAATCGATGATTCCGTTTTGTGTCAAAGGACTTGAAAAGAAACGCTATATACTGTTCCATGTTATAGTCCAGCGAGTCGATATGGTCCTGTTGAAAGGAATTGTCTTTGGTCAGGGTTCGTAATTGACCGACGCTGGCTTGGAGCTCCCGTTGCAATCGTTCGGACTCAAACAAAGACGTGTCGTCTATCATAAGAAACCGGTGCGATGCAATCTCCAGATCTTTGCTTAGGGAAAGAACACGGTTTGTCTGACGCAACACTTCTTCAGTATGCGCAACCAGACTTTCTGAATCCTTGAGATCCTTGTTGTTCCGGTAAGATGTGTAACCGATGAATCCATTTCCAAAAAGAGTAATGAGGGAAAAGAATAGTAACTTTTGAGTAGTGCTGACTTTCATGCGAAATACCAACTAACGGAAGTGACAAAAACGGACGTCTGAATATATCTTCTTGGAGATTGGGGAAATAATAGGGACTAAAAGGTCCAGCCTGTCGCACCTGCAACTTTTCTCTTTCCCACTCCGGACTTGTTAACGGCTTCTAAACTTACTTTTCGTCCGTGGGTTTAGGGAGATAAATCATGACGATTCTGATTTTAAAAAATATAACGCCATCCATAGACGTCGTTCCGTATCTTCCAAGTAGTAAGGTAAGGTTTTTTAGGAGAATCCCGCAATTAGGGCTGGCTTTTTTACGTTTTAGGCCGCTGCGCGTCGCAGACAGTTCTGATAACCTGTGAATAATGTAAAATACTCCATGGGGAAGTGCAATAATGAATGGGCTAAACCCGGACGAAGGATGTACACGGTTTCGGACGGATTGCAGGTGGCAAGAGGTGGCTGAACTTTGCGTGCCAGAATCAGTGGTGTGTGGATTTGTAAAAGATCAAAGTCTGAGCTTCACACAAAGATGAATGTGAAGGTTGAGAAGGAGATTTTACGGTGAGGCATCAACTGTGCCGTGGAAATGTGGTTAATAGGTCTGGGCGTAAACTCATCAGCTAAAAATCTTCAATCGATATGATTTTGTTCTTGATGGCGTATTTTATCAGCTCGGCAGAGTTCTTCAGGCCGAGTTTCTCCATGATGTGCGTTTTATGGGTCTCGACAGTCTTGATGCTTATGAATAGCATATCGGCCAACTCTTTGTTCGTGTTCCCGCCAGCTACCAGCCCGAGAACTTCATATTCCCGTTTTGTAAGATCATCTGGCAATTTAATATTAGAGCTCTTTAACTTTTCCTGGGTGAAAAAATCCTCAAAGACCAGTTTCATGACCGCGTCGTTGAAGTAGCGGTTTCCTTTATGAACCGTCCGCAGCGCCTCAACAAGGGTATTCTCATCTACGTCTTTTGGAAGGTATCCATCGACACCTGATTTAATTCCGGCCGAAATGTATTCCTTTCGTATTTCCTTAGTAAGGAGTATCACTTTAATAGTAGGATCAAAACCTTTTATCCAGCGGGTCGCTTCAATGCCTGTCATTCCTTCCATAATAATATCCATCAGGATGAGATCAGGTCGGTTCTCCCGAACCTCGTTGATTGAATCCTCTCCTGATGAGACAGAACCGCTTACTTCCATATCCGGCGTATTGCCAAGCATATATTTTATTCCGTCGCGGATGATTTGATGATCATCAACAAGAAGGACCTTAATTTTACCAACGGTAGGCATAGCTTATTGGATAGAGCATTAACAAGGTAATCATTTAATGGTCACGTTATGCAAAAAAAAGGAAGTTGTGATGGATTGCACCGGAGTACATCGATCGGGCTGATCTGCTTGAAATGACTTACTCATGGCCCACCCTTGAAGATCGCTATCTGACTAAGAACCGGAATAAAAATGATGATGGTCAGGTCCGTGAGGACGAGCGTAAACAAAACGAGAAGTACTTCGCGAAATGCATGGAAGATTGGGGCCACTCATAATGCAGTACGCCATTTGATATCGCTCAGGCAATGAAAAGAATTCATCGCGAAACACAATTTCCAAAGGGGGATCATTATCATCAATGCGGGATCGCAGAAACAAACGGGTTCAAAAATGGTGCAAGATGAACCTACATCTCCATCGATATTTTAACACACAAAGCCGCCGGGCTGATAAACCATTCACCAAAACTGTTGAATCGGTAATAACATTTGAATTTAGTTGCGTCTTTTGAAGTCGCTGAGCTTCCGAATGAAGTCCCTGCCCACAGCGTACCATTATAGTTTGAATACGAAACGGAATTAGAACCTATTTTTACAGATTCCTGTGAAACGGTCTGTGGATGCTTCTGATACCATGCATTGTATTGACGATGAAGAAACTGTCGATCTTTGGCATCCAGTATCCATTCGAATCCCACAAAAACCGGTTCACTAACCATAATATTGTGATCCGCCAATTCCAATGCTACCCAACCATTTCGAAGCCTCTCTTCGATGATGATATTCTTGTCGAGGAGATCTTTTCCTGGTTTTCCCGTGATTGAATCTACAGCGTACAATCTCAGTCTTAACTTAAATTCCTTAAAGGTATTGTTAACAATTCTCAGCAATACCTTATCAAGGTATGCCGGAAACTTAAACCCTGAGTAATGCGGAAATTTATTATCCACCAATATTACCATCGCCGATCCCGACACCTCTGTATGTGCGTACATACTGCCACCGTCAAACTCACGATTTCCAAACTCAAATCGTTTGGATTTGTTTTTACTTTCAACAGTCAATTCTTGTAACAGTACAGGCTTCTCCTTTAGTACGATGACAATTCTCGTCGTAAAACTGTTACTGTCAACCTTGAGGGTCAGTCTTTCAAATCCAAGCGCTGAAAACAGCAGATCCTGAGACGCCAATTTTTGAGGAACGGTTAATTGAAAACTACCGTCCAGTTCCGATATCGTACCGACACTTGTATTGAGCATACCGATCGCCACATAGGGTATGGGGCTATTGTCGTTTTCATTAAGCACAACACCACTGATTCTTAGCTGAGAAAAGCTATTGATGCAAGTCAGCACAATTAGCGCACCAAGAAGGGTAGATTTTAGTCGACTGATCTCGATTTTGATTAAATTCATATCAAACCAAATTATTTAACGCCGACGACCGGCCCGGTCTTTGTCATACCTTCAGTGACAAGTTGAAAAGTTCTCGCAATATCGGAGTTGTAAAATTCAATTCTTGCACGACCAGTCTCATCTGTTTTTACATCTGGATTCCAATATAAGGTCATGCGATAGTCCGGTGTTGAGGGATTGTCCCTATCTAAATACCTCGGCTGATAAAATTCTTTTGACCATTCATATCCCGGAGGTACCACTTTGAGTATGCCTTTTCCAGGGCTTGTTTCTTCAAATACGGCCCTGCCGGAACGCCCTTTTGAATAAATGGCAATAACACCCGATCCGCCTCGTGCGCCATAGATGGAAGCGGCGGCGCCTGACATGACTTCAATCTTCTCGATTTCGGCTACAGGAATAACGTTAAGAGCATGATAAACACCACCCTGATGCGAACCGTCCACGGAGATAACTTGGCCATCTAATAGGATCAAGGGCGGCATTTCTTCTTTCATCAAAACTTTGTTATATCCTCGAATTCTTACGTCCTGATTAATACCGGCTCCAATGAAAGTGACGTTGGGAAATTTATCCTTGATCATCTTAGTTACATCGGTATAATTAAGAGATTCCGCCTCCGAGAGTTTTAAAGAATGTCTACGATAATTCTCGGGAACAATTCCCGAAGAAGACTGCTGTTGCATCTCTATCTTCGCTCCTCTGATTTCAACCTCCTCCAGTATTTTCAGCCTGTAGAAATCCCACGCACCGGTAACCTGTAGCTGCGAAACGAGGTCTGCAGGGGGAAATTGCCGCATTTTTGAAGATTCAAATCTCGACGAATCGATTGAGGGTAACGCAGGCGTTGTGAAAACCACGCGAGCATTAATTTGTCCTCCTTTTTTATTTCTAATTTGCCACACGAAACGGGTGCTGTCGTTAAAGATTAAATCGTCGATCTTAAAATTGCCTTCATCGTCTGCCGTGGCGACATAAACCTTGCTTTTATTGTCGAGGTAAGTAATGAGTGTAATATCTGCGCCTGGCACTGGCTTTTCTTTTTCGGTACTGATCAAACGTCCGGCAACAGGAAGACCTTCTGCAGGAACATAGGGATGTGCAGGTTGCTCCGTCAAAATCTGGGACCATATTAATTTTCGCCATCCATGAGTAAGCATCACTAAGTCGAGCGCTCCCACTTTCTCAGGAGATACGGACTCGAAATACCAGCCCGGATCTTCGATGCGGCCCTTCAAGTCGGATTCCAGTAGCAACTGGGTGTGAATATTCGGTGCCGATAATTCTCTTTTTGCAAGAGAAGCATCAGTTACCGCCACTGACATCCGGGCTTGAATCGGATTGCCATGTTTATCTTTGACGACAATAGCAACTGATACAAGATCACGAGATGCATACTCCTTTTTGTTAAATGAGATGTTTACTTGCATATCGATCTTCTGGTTCGGAAAAACCACCCTTTCGCACAAAGGCTTGGAATCCTCATCAAACAGTGTTAACTGCAGAATGCCTCCCGAAACGGATTTTTTCGGAACTTGTAAAACTATGTCGGGCTCACTTAAAGTAAACATGTCGCGAAAGCAAATTTTATTTGCTGCCTGACCAATCATATAGAACTTGCCTGGAAGCATCTCCTCGGAGACGCGAATTGTAACCTCGACAAAATCGGGATCCGCATTATCCACCAGCAGGACAGCCCCAGAGGTAAGCGCCTTAGGCAAAGAAAATGCTTTGTTGCCCCAAACCACGTGATAATTTTTGCCTTTCATCGGTTTCAGCATAAACGAGCCCATACCCTTGTAGGTGCTCTTAAAGGCTATCAGTGTTTCATTCGATTCATCCATTACCTGCCCCGTGACATCCACACCTTTGCCGTTGCTGTCGATTGCTTTGAATGCAATCTTGCTTTCCAGTCCCTCTACCAGCGATCCGCCTTCCGGAAAAAACTGGATATCAGCATGATCGGTAATAGCGGGCTGGCTATTCTTGTGAACAGAAGGGATCGATAGATTGATCAGTTCCAGTTCCCTGGCATAAAGAAAATCTTCATCACGATCGGCGATAAGCTTTGTATACGCTCTCACCAGATATGTGCCTTCGCGACGATCCAGGAATGGAAAACTACCGGATGCACGGCCATCGGCCAAACGAAATTGCTGATGTCTGACCAGGCTACCATCCTGAAAAAACCAGTCTACAAATACTGAGGGGGAATTTGATACAGGCACCATTTGTGAATCTGCGACGTAAATATTGAACCACGCCGTATCTCCAAGCAGGTAAAAGGGTCGATCAAAATGGACATAAACTTTTTCTGTTGGGTGATGAGCATTGAATTGCTCCGTGGCTTTCGTAACTTTCTTTATAAAATATTCTTGCGACAGAAAATCGTCTTCCGGTTGAGTCTGAGCAGCGACCGGGGACAGAGCAGCAAAAAATAGTATCGGTAAGAGCCATTTCATGCCTATGAAATTGAGGTAGTCAAATTAGCCGGGATCGTCAGCGTGACTGAAGATATCATTTTAAGTTACAACTTTCTTGAAAAGGTGAGAAACCGATCATAAAGTTTAGAAGCGACAGTTGCAAGGTATCCACCGAGCAACTCCGTAGTTAACATCTCACAGGTAGGGGATCTTCGATATGGTTAACGCGCACTCAAGAGCGCCAGGTCTTGCCCTTTTTTTTATCGACGAACTGACCTGACGAGGTTATGGACGTATATACCTTGACGCTCCTGACCTTATAGTTTATTTTCTTTATTTATATTAGTAAGCCCATTCCCCAGCCGTTGTTGGGGGTTACAGAATATTTCGGGTAGCATTGCTAACCGTCCGAGCGACTGTTCCCGACATGCGGATTGGGTTTAATAACATTATTGACTATGACATTTGATAAAAAAATCCTTGTCGCCTTTATTTCATGCGCATTAGTCCTGGCGTTTGTTGCTTTCATCTCATTCAAAAACCGTGGGAATTACATGGAAGCGAATCAAATGGTAACTCACACGCACGTGGTTCTGTATGAACTAGAACAGATATTACTCACTTTAACAGAAGCAGAATCCGGAGTACGAGGTTATGTTATATCGGGAAACGATAATTTTGTTGACCGCTATAACAATTCCAACAGGACACTATTCGATCACATCAAGAACGCAAGGAGGTTGACGAGTGACAATTCTATTCAGCAGGGAAACATTGATTTTCTTGAGCGCACCGTACGTCTTAGAGTCGAGAAGTTGGAGGAGTGCATTGAGTTAGTAAAGGGCGGAGAGATAGGAAAAGCACAACAACTGATATCGACTGGAACGGGTAAACAATTGCAAGACGAGGTTGCAAGCGTTATTGACGGAGCCAAGCAGATTGAAGAAAACCTGCTAGTAGCACGCAACGCAGCAAGCGAAAGCGATGCTAGCAGTTTTAATGCTCTTTTCCTTTCTCTTTTATCTGTGATGGCCGTTGTGCTTTGCGTTGTGTACCTGATTATTATAAGAAACATCCGGGCTTTGAAAAGGGCCGAAGCAGAAGCGACCGAAAAGAATTGGAATCTTGCCGGAAGCGCCGAATTGGTAAAGCGCATGCAAGGCAATAAATCGGTGCCAGAGCTTTGCCAAAATATCATCGATGCCCTTACGACGTACTTGGATATTCCCTTAGGGTCTCTCTACGTCAGAGAGGGAAATAGCACGCATTTAAAACTACAAGCCGCTCACGCCGCTGCAAAATCTGGCAAAATGGAAATACAGCTTCATGAAGGCCTCGTCGGTCAGGCTGCAGCAGGAAATATCCAGATCCTTGTTGACAACATTGCATCTGAATCGTACGATTTGACGACGTCCTTTGGTGTAATTAGGCCGGGCAGTGTGCTGGCAGTGCCGATATCATTTGAAGGTAAAGTTGGTGCCGTTCTTGAGTTTGGTGTCACCAGAACATTCAGTACAGCACAGAGACTTTTCATAAATAATGTTTCGGATAGTATAGCGATTACCATCAACGCAGCACATTCCAGGGAAGAGGTAAAAGATCTTCTCCAGGAAACCCAAAGGCAGGCGGAAGAATTGGAAGCCCAACAACATGAGATTAAACAAACCAATGAGCAGTTACTGGCAAAAACCGAATTACTTGAAAAGTCGGAAGCTATTCTGAAAAGTCAGCAAGAGGAACTTCTTCAATCCAACATGGAGCTTGAGGAAAAGGCAAACATGCTTGAGGAGCAGAAGGGTTTGCTTGAGCATGCAAAACGCGGGATTGAGGAAAAGATGCATGAGATAGGCCTGTCAAGTAAGTATAAATCAGAATTTCTGGCGAATATGTCACATGAGCTGCGAACTCCTCTTAACAGTATCCTTATATTAAGTCAGTTATTGCATGAGAATAAACAGAACCGTTTGTCGGAAAAGGAAACAGATCATGCCAGGAATATTTTTCGGTCGGGTAGCGACTTGCTAAATTTAATAAATGAGATTCTGGATCTTTCCAAGATCGAGTCAGGTAAAATGACGTTAGATCTCGGACACTTTACCATCTCTGAAATTATCGCATCATTAAATTCGACCTTCGCTGAATTCGGCAAACGCAACGCAATCACATTCACCGTCAAATGCCGTATAGAACATGTTGTGCTTCACTCAGACAAGCAATGTATTGAACAAATATTAAAGAATCTACTGTCGAATGCCTTCAAATTTACAGAAGCAAAAGGCAGCGTTGTTCTGGACATCCAGGACGAAGGTTCAGGCCTTATTGCTTTTTCGGTAATGGATACTGGAATAGGGATACCTGATAGCAAGAAGCAGGTTATCTTTGAAGCTTTTCAGCAGGCGGATGGGTCCACAAAACGAAAATATGGCGGTACCGGGCTGGGCCTGTCCATCAGTCGGGAACTAGCCATTGTATTGGGTGGTAAAATAGAGCTTCAAAGCGTGGAGGGGACGGGAAGTACGTTCACTTTACGGATTCCAAGGGAATTCAATCCAAAGGCCGTTCAGGAAATTGAGAAGAAGGTCGAGATGAAAGCAACGGCACCGCCATATGCGGTGAAGCATTCGGTTGAACCGCATGCGGCTTTGGAAGGTAATGCATTTGACGATCGAAATGATATTCTGGAAAATGACCGCATCGTTCTCATTATTGAGGATGATGAGCCATTCGCACAAACACTTCTTAGTTTTATCCGCGAACGAAAATACAAGGGAATAATTGCTACCCAGGGAGCGATGGGGATCAGCTACGCACGACATTATCGTCCCGATGCAATATTGCTGGATATGAAATTGCCGGTGATGGATGGTAACGAAGTGCTTGGTCACCTGAAGACCGATCCCGATCTTCGACACATCCCGGTTCAAATCATTTCGGGGTATGACTATCAGAAAACATCGCTGGCGTTGGGAGCATTCGACTATCTGAGGAAACCGGTTCAACTGCCAGAGCTTCATAAAGCGTTTGACAAGATCGAGAAGTTCACAAGCAGAAAATTGAAAAAGCTGCTTATCATCGAGGACAACGACCAACAGAATAATGCGATTCGTGAGTTGATTGGAAATGGCGATGTAAAGACGTTTTCCGCATATTCAGGTGCGCAGGCACAAGAAATGCTTTTGCAAGAGGCGTTTGATTGTATCATTGTAGATTTAGGGTTGCCGGATATGTCTGGTTTTGATCTACTGGAGACGATAAAGGCTGATGAAAGGCTTAACATGATTCCTATCATTGTTTATACCGGAAAAGATTTGAAGAAAGAGGAGGCTAACAAACTTAAGAGATTGTCCGACACGGTTGTACTGAAAACGGTCAATTCTCATGAAAGGCTATTGGATGAAACCACTTTATTTCTTCACCGCGTGGAATCCCGATTGCCAAAAGAGAAGCAATTGGTTATTCGTAAGTTGCATCGAACCGATGAAGTCCTAAAAGACAAAGTAATCTTGTTGGTTGATGATGATATCAGAAACGTATACTCGCTTTCAAGCGCCCTGGAGGAGGAAGGCGTAGCATGTGTTATTGCCGAAAATGGTAAAGTGGCGATCGAGGTACTTACCGTTAACCCATCCATAAACCTGGTGCTGATGGATATTATGATGCCTGAAATGGATGGCTATGAGGCAACGATAGAAATCAGAAAAATGGAACAGTTCAAGAAGCTTCCGATTATTGCCTTAACTGCCAAGGCAATGAAAGGTGATAAGGAAAAATGTCTGTCCGTTGGAATGTCGGACTACATTACCAAACCCGTCAATATTGGCCAGCTGCTCTCGCTAATGCGAGTTTGGTTATACCAACATATTTAAGATTGCGTATGACCGGAGCATCGGAGTATTCTGCATTTCTTGAAATAGTTTACAGTCGGTATGGTTATGATTTTAGGGATTATGCCGAGTCGTCTGTCAAGAGGCGTATCCAGTACTACATGGATAAGCATTCTCTCAGCAGCTTTTGCGATCTTGAAAAAAGAATTGTCGGGGATGAAAGCGCATTTATAGAGTTTGTGCAAGAACTCTCGATAACCGTTACGGAAATGTTTCGGGATCCGACTTTTTTCAGACAATTGAGACATGTCGTGATGCCCCGGTTAGCCACCTATCCTTTCATAAAGATTTGGATTGCGGGATGCGCAACCGGTCAGGAAGTGTATTCGCTGGCTATTATTTTAAGAGAGGAAGGGATTTTTGATCGGACGATCATTTATGCTACAGACATAAACCAGAAATCTATTCACATCGCTAAACAAGGTTTATTTAATGTCGGTGATATGCAACGTTATACCGGCAATTATCATCGAGCGGGTGGTAAGCAGAGTTTCTCCGATTATTACAAAGCGACCTACGGTGCGGTCTTATTCGATAAATCGCTGCGTGAGAACGTTGTGTTTGCCGCACATAATCTTGCCAATGATGGCATTTTTAATGAATTCCAGTTAATCATTTGCCGCAATGTGATCATGTACTTCAATAGGGATTTGCAGGACAGGGCAATTGATCTTTTTTATGGGAGTCTTTGCCCGTTTGGTTTCCTTGGTCTTGGTGACAAAGAGTCCCTGTTGTTCTACCACCAAAAGGATGTTTTTGAAGAAATCGATGGTAAGGAGAAAATTTATCTAAGGAAGAATTAAGAAGTATGGAAATTGACGCTACAACAATACTGGTAATAGATGATAATGAGTCTAACATCAACACGCTGGAAAGCCTTTTGGAAAAGCCTGGAAGGATCTTTCTAACGGCTACCAGCGGTAAGGCAGGTCTTAAGATGGCGCTTAGCAAGAATGTTGATCTTATCATACTTGACGTGCAAATGCCCGAAATGAACGGATTCGAAGTTGCCCAGGTTCTCAAATCGAATAACAGGACGAAAGATATTCCAATCATCTTTGCTTCGGCTGAAATGAAGGAACGAGATTCCATCATGAAGGGTTTTAATGAAGGCGCTTTCGACTATCTGTCGAAACCACTGGACCCGGAACTGACGAAGGCAAAGGTATCTGTTTTGTTGCAGCTTCAACTTCAGCGAAAGGAACTCGTCGATAAAAATTTGTCACTTCAACAAGCTGAAGTTCAGATAAAAAAACACCTTCAGGAAGTGGAGACATTGAATAAGGAACTTGAGTCATTCTCTTATTCCGTGTCGCATGATCTGCGGTCTCCGCTGCGATCAATCAAAGGATATGCTCAAATATTGCAGGACGATTTTGGTGATAAAATTGGGGTCGAGGGGACCAAGCTTCTGAGCATCATACAGCAGAACTCTGCCAGGATGGACGATTTAATAAATGATCTTTTAGAATTTTCAAAACTCGGACGGAGGCAACCAGTAAAAAGGCTTGTGGATATTCACGAACTGGTTGGAAATGTCATCCAGGGTATAAGGGAGGCAACGCCACACAAGGCAAGCATCGAAATTGAAGAGTTATTGCCAGTATCTTGCGATGCTTCGTTGCTCCAGCAGGTGTGGGTAAATTTGATAACCAATGCGATTAAATATTCCTCAAAAAAGGAGAAACCCGAGGTTATGATTGGGTGCTATACCGGCGATAGTGATATAACCTATTTTGTCAAAGACAATGGAGTCGGTTTTGATATGAGCTATGCGGATAAGCTGTTCAAAGTTTTTCAGAGACTTCATACGGACACCGAATTTGAAGGGTCGGGCATCGGCTTGGCTCTCGTGCAAAAGATTGTGTCACGGCAGGGGGGACGCGTTTGGGCAGAAGCAATCAAGGGATACGGCGCCACGTTTTATTTTTCGCTTCCCAGCGTCCAATGATCTGGCTCCCGGTGAATTTTGTCATCTTCATACTAGCCTAAATTTAGAACGATTAATTTCTGCTTTTAATCGTGACAAGTTTTTGGAATGGCTTTCAGGCGACCGATAGACATGAGACAGTTTTTAATAATATTGATTTTTGCGTTCAGCTCAACGGCAACCTTTGGTCAGTCCAACACGAAAGATATTGACTGGGGTTTTGACAACAAAAAATGGCGACGCAATGCCAGGTTGCAATGTGGTAATTAAGAGACAAGTTGCCTCTGCGTCGACACAGGTATGTGGAGAATTTAAAATTGTAGGTCCGGACAACTATGAAGGTACTATAATGTTTAGTTGTCTAACTCCAAGAGTATGGGAAATACCATTAAAAAAATTAAAGGGCATTGACGAAGTAATTTATCACACTAAATGACTGGGAAGAATTTGAAAATGGACTTGGATTATAGGATGGCTCAATTTTGGTTAATTTAGAGAGCAATGGATAGGTCCATGTATCAGGAATTCTTTCAACCCCATCCGGCATTGAAAGATTTTGTGAACAACATTATGATTCACGAGGTGCGCTTTCAATTGTCCGCGCCCCGTTATACTTTTTCATTCCCCCCACTGCCCGAATGCGGTTTGTTTTTCTATCTCAGGGACCGCATGGATACAACATTTCTATCCAGTCAAAAAAAGGAAACGCATCCTGCCTGCATCATAGCAACGCCACAGACAAAGGGAGTGCAGATTACGTTGGGACGTCATCATTTAGTGGTCAAGGTAGGATTTCAGCCCGGTGGACTTTACCGGTTTTTGAGTATCCCCATTGGAGAATTTCTTTCGGCGGGGAACGGTGATGCAGAAATTTATTTGGGCTACGAGATCAGACTGGTAACGGAACAATTGCAGTCGGCTGCTTCTTACGCCGAAATGAAAACCATTGTGGAAAACTACCTCTTCCGGTACGTACGTAAACTGAAGATTAAGTTGCCGATTGATAGGGTGCTTCCGATGGTCATCAAAGAAGGCGGACTCCTTGAGATCGATCGCCTGGCATCGGAGGCTTGCTTGAGCATCCGGCAGTTTGAAAGGGTATTTCAACAACGTATAGGATTGCCTCCGAAATTATTCTCCCGCCTGGTACGGTTTGCCAATGCATGGACGTTAAAAGAAAACCAGCCTGACATCAGTTGGATTGAAATTGCGCATCGGTGCGGCTATTATGACCAGATGCATCTTATTCGCGATTTTAAGGAATTTGCCGGTGTCAACCCATCCTCTATTGAGGCCGAATTTCGGAAATGGAGTGTTAAGTTTTGGTCCTGAGGGCAAGAAGTGGGGCGATTTGGATAGCATAGCCACGTTGGTTTTTGTACGTCAAAAAGGCAAATGGCTGATGACGGCTGGTTAAAACACAGATATTCTAAAGGAATTACAGGATGGTGATCCAGCCAGGACAATGCCAAGGGATTAAATAAAACCGCCAACAAATGCAATTCGATCCAGACAATCACGTAGTTAAACTTTGCGCTCAAGGTATGGACAGCGAAGGTGAGGGCAAAGCAGACGAAGCGTCCAGGCTCTTCCTTCAAGCGTGGAACGAGGCCACAAATGACTTCGACAGAGCTATAGCTGCTCACTATGTCGCACGGCATCAAAATACTGTTGCTGACAAACTAACATGGGACGAAACCGCTTTGAGTTTCGCACTGAAAGTGGATGACGATAAAATGAAAGGTGGTCTTCCTTCTCTTTATTTGAACGTTGCCAAATGTTACGAAGACTTGAAGGACTTTGATAGCGCAAAGACAAATTATCAACTAGCGCTTTCATTTTCGAGCGCTTTGCTGGACGACGGTTATGGTAAAATGATCAAATCAGGAATTGCTAGTGGTATTGACAGAGTGTCGACCGCCAAATACACCTGACGATTTTTGAATATTTGGCTGGGCGTAGTGCATTGGGGCGTAGTCGACGGGACATTAGGGCTATTTGTCCTCAGTCTCTTTTAACGAACTGACTCACGAGGTTATCAAATGTAAGTACAATCCAATAGGTATTGATATAGTCGAATTCTTCCCCCGAGGGCCGCTGCTGAATGGTAAACAGGTAACCCGGCGTTATCTTTATATTCTCGAAAAGTTGATAGCTGATTCCGAGGTAAATTCGATTTTGGTCAAATACATTGGGATTCCCCATTACCGCTTTTCCGAATTGCAGCATGATTTCGTCATAGGCAATAACACTAAGCGCTTTTTCATTAAGCCAATCACCTCTAATGGGCTTTTCAAACCGCGCCATATAGCGAAAGCGCCAGTTCGGTTTATAGTTACCTGAGTTGGATAGATCGCGCGTCCGGTACTCAAACGAATACCGGTTACCGTAATTTATCCACTTGTATTTTTGTTCCTGCTCAAGGCGAAGTGTGTACCGAAATTCCTTCACCGGTGCGCGATCAAGGTCCGCCGGGTTCGTATACAAAAAATAGGATTCAAAATAGCCAAAGGGAGAGAGGCTCACTTTAAAATTCTTGTTAATGCTATAGGTAAACCATAGCCAATAGCTATCAAACTGATCCGCATCGAACATGCTGCTGCCAGGTTCAGTATCCTGGGTACGCTTTTGAATCCACAGTTCTGTGCGCAATCTGTCGGTTATGTTATCTGCCAATATAATGCGGCCCCAAAATACATTATGGTGATACTTGGTTTGGGCGAGCAAAGAATGAGACGAGAGCACAACGGCCAGTAGTAGCCAGCATCTGTTGAAGGTCATAATTCATCTATAACATCTATAAATATAGTGGATTTTACAGATATTCCGCAAGAGGAATTTCGGGGGCTCTTTACAGGCAAAAAGCAAAAGGCTTATCTATTTCCCGGTACCAGTTTAACCCTGTTTAGTGTATAGCTGAAGTCTTCATTGCCAACTCTGAATTCTTTATTTTCATCCAGGACAAAAAGGACATTGTCGTCTCCTTTCAGCAAATACAGATATGCGTCGGTGGCCAGTTCTAACCTATATACTTCCTCGCCAGGGTTTGCTTTTATGTCTTTCATGATCGTCCAGTTCCCTTTGATTAATTTCTGTTGGTAAGAACTGCCGTCTGGCTGTTTAACTACATCGCCACCTCCTATAAGTAGTAGCGTATAGGTTGTGGGTTGCAACGTCGCCGGATCCTGGTAAAGGATAAGGTCCCATTTTAACTTTATACAATCAGGAGGAGTTGATATTTTTAGTTGTCTTGCTATTTCGTCGCACGGCGGCCTTCCTTCGAAAACTCCTAATACAGTCGGGCCGGTTGGTATGGGACGGAAGGTAATGGTTTGTGAAAGTCTATTATCTGCTGCTGCTGTTTGTGCTTTTGAAGGATTTGAGAATGCGCCGCATAAACCTATGGCAACTGCAATTGAAATGACTTTCAGAGGGGCTACTTTTTTCATCTTCAAGCCGGGTTACTTATTATCGATCCTGTTCAAGGTATAACTCCATGCAGCACTTCCTATCATCAACTGCTGATCACTGTCCAATAAATGAAGCACATTGTCACTAAGTCTTAAAAAAGAAATGACCTTTTTTGTTCCACTATCTTCTAACCGGTAGACGATCTTCCTGCCGGGTGGCGCCGTACTTTTGTCGATTGTCCATTTGCCTTCTATGTCAATTTGCTTTCCGCCTCCAATAAATCCTGTAGTTCCTGGTTCGGGCAGGCCATATATGGAATGAAGCTTGTACGTGGTTGGCGTTTTTGTAGACTGATCGTGATAGAGGGTAACCTTCCATTTTATGACATCACAATCAGTATTGACAGGAATACCAGGCAATGGTCTTGAAACCGGGCTGCATGGAGTGCTGCCTGCGAAAACTCCGAAGACTGATGAAGTCCCCTGGCTTTTTTGCTGGGCATAGCAATTCTTTGCTATAAAAAATAGCAAAGAAGCTGTAAGAATAAACTTGATCTGCGTCACGGGCTTTACTTTTATGGGAAGTTACCTACGAATCATCGGGCGGCCCAATTATTTACATCTAATAGCACCGTACCTTGACCAAAGGTCGGGTTCGTGGGGGGATAAGGTGGATTTTTTAGATTTCGACTGAATATCATACGACCAGAAAGACCAGCGAATTGTTGCATTTCTTTTATTGTCCCGTTTAATTAAATTTAGTCTGCCTGAATTGGGCCAACACCCATGGATCGTTTTGTCTTATTTTTCTTCCTCCTGGTAATTCTTCTCGGGCACGGCGCTCTCGCACAACCGCTACAATACCAATTTGGTCGAATTGACATCGGGAAAGGGCTCTCGCACCAAACCGTTAATGATATCCACAAGGACAACACAGGGTACCTGTGGTTTGCCACGGCTTCAGGCTTGAATCGGTATGATGGCTATTCTATCAAAGTGTTCCGGAATATTCCCGGAGATACAACATCCATCGCGTCGAATGAGGTAAACCGGCTGTATGAAGGTCCGGGGGGAATGCTATGGATCTATTCCTATTCGGGCAACGATGTATACGATCCGCGAACGGAAACTTTCCATAGAAACACTAATGCACTCTTAAGTAGCATGGGCATTGCGACCGGAATGATCACATTTATCAAAAAAGACCGATCCGGTAACTTTTGGTTTATTCACTATAACCAGGGCCTGTTTTGTTTTAATCCAACGACGAAGACAACCAAACGGCTCGTTCCAGTGGCTAACGATTCGGGGAGCATAGCATCCTTACAAATGACGGCTGTGGAGGAAGACTCGGAGGGCAATATGTGGCTTATCCACCAAAATGGCATCTTCGAAAGGATTGACCATAAATCAATGCGCGTTACATACCGCAATGTGGAGCTGCGCGATCGGTTTAACGCCCAACTTTTCGAATATATCTTAATGATCGATTCCGACAATGATCTGTGGATGGCCAGCGACCGGAATTTTGGATGCTTTCATTATGATATAAAAAAAGGAACACTTACCAACTTCAACCGCGAATCGAAGGCAAGACTTACCTCCAACATCGTCAAGAAAATTGTCGAGGACGGGAAAGGGATCATTTGGATCGGTACCGAGAATGGCGGAGTTAACCTGATCAACAAGAAAGATTTTTCCGTTACCAGTTTGCTCTACGATGAAGAAGATGACCGCTCGTTGAGCGAGAACAGCATCCACGCCATGTTGAAAGACCGCGAAGGAATTATATGGCTGGGTACATACAAAAACGGAATATCATTTTATCATCCCGACGTCTTCCGGTTCCAAGTGTACAAAAACCAAAAATCGAAACGCAACAGCCTGCCTTTTAACGACATTAACGCGTTGGCCAGTGATACGGTGGGAAACTTATGGATAGGAACCAATGGCGGGGGCCTTATGTATTTCGATCGTAAGCAAAACTCGTTCAAGCAATATTTGCACGATCCATCCAATCGCAATTCCCTCAGCAATAACGTCATTGTAAGCCTCTTGATCGATCATGAAAGCATGCTCTGGATAGGAACCTACTACGGTGGACTGAATCGCTTTGATGGTGAGCGATTTCAAACGTACCTGCGCGACGCATCGAACCCAAAAAGTCCGGGTGACGATAATGCCTGGGACATTTGTGAAGATTCAGAACACAATCTCTGGATCGGCACACTGAAAGGCGGCGTCGATGTTTATAATCGCAGGAAAGATGAGTTCTACCATTATAAAAGTGGAGATGTAAATTCCATCCACACCTCGTACGTGCCCGCAGTGATGGAAGATAGAGACGGCAACATGTGGATGGGAACTGGCTATGGCGTTGAAGTACTCGACAAGCAGTCAGGTCGCTTCATTCATTACCTCAACAATCCGAAAGATTCAACTTCCATCAGTGACAACAGCATTATTTCAATTATACAGGATTGGCGGGGATTGATATGGGTTGGCACCCATAGTGGATTGAACCTGTATGAACCAGCAACAAAAACATTTCGTGTGTTCAGGGAGGAAGATGGCCTGGCACATGATTTCATTTTGTCATTGGTGGAAGATGATGATCATAACATCTGGATGGCGACGCCACAGGGCTTATCCAAGCTAATGATTTCCGATACTTTGCCTAAAGGAGCAGTCGGTGAGCGCTATGCGTTTTCGTTCGCCAATTATGGTGAATCCGATGGGTTATGGGGTAGCGCATTCCATGAGAATGCAGCATTGAAATGTGCTACGGGGGAATTGGCATTCGGAGGATTGCAGGGCTTTACTATTTTTCAGCCCTCCAGAATCAGCAAGGACGAGATTGTGCCGAAGGTGGTCTTTACTGACTTTCAATTATTCAACCGCAGTGTAAAGATTGGTGAGAGTAGCAATCGCAGCATTGTCTTGCCGGCCGCCGTGTCGCAGTTGTCGGAGATTACGCTAAAGCCTCAAAACAACATTTTCTCGATCGAGTTTGCTGCGCTCAATTTTTTTCATCCCGAAAAAACGAAATACAAATACAAACTCGAAGGTTTTAACAAGGAGTGGCTTACGACTGAAGGAGCGCAACGCACCGTAACATTCACAAACCTGGATCCAGGTGAATACAGCTTCCAGGTGATGGCCTCCAATAGCGAGGGCGTGTGGAGCGATCATCCAACAACCATTCGCATCAATGTGTTGCCTCCGTTCTGGAAATCAAACTTGGCCCTTGTTCTCTATTCTATATTTATCATGGCAAGCCTGTTGTTTGTGCGCTGGCTCACCGTAACCAGGCTGAGAATGAATTTCAAGATTCACCATGAACGACTGGAGGCGCAACGCATGCACGAGCTGGACAGGATGAAGATAAAGTTTTTTACCAACGTCAGTCATGAGTTTCGTACGCCACTGACGCTGATTCTCACGCCGCTGGAAAAGCTCATTGGCAAGGCAACAGGTGAGGATGTTTCACAGCTTCAACTGATACACCGCAACGCGCGCAGGTTACTGAATCTGGTTAATCAGCTGCTTGATTTTAGAAAAGTGGAGGTGCAGGAGGTGAGACTTAACACGTCCGAAGGCGATATCGTCGGTTTTATTAAATATCTCGTGTATTCATTTTCGGATCTCTCGGAAAAGAAAAACATCAACCTGTCCTTCAATTCGACGGTAAGACAATTGGAGACGTTTTTTGATCAGGATAAGATGGAGAAGATTTTATTTAATCTGCTGTCCAACGCATTCAAGTTCACACCCGAAGGGGGGAAGGTGAGCGTTGAATTGTCCCTGAAGGAAGAGGAAGGGGATTGTTTTCTGCTTATGAAAGTGGTGGATACGGGCATTGGCATTCCTGCTGACAAAAAACTGAAAATATTTGAACGTTTTTTCCAGAATGACTTACCCGAATACCTGGTAAATCAGGGCAGCGGAATAGGCCTGGCCATAACCTGGGAGTTTGTGAAAGTACACGGTGGCACCATTGAAGTGGATAGTGAACCGGGTAAAGGAAGCTGCTTCACCGTGATGTTGCCGGTAGCGCGGCTTGAGTCCGAAACGGTAATGCACTACCCGCACGCCGATGGCGAACAGGACGAAATTCAGGATAGTGCGGGCAACAACGGCAAACCGGTGCTCTTGCTTGTAGAAGACAACGAGGACTTCAGGTTTTATTTAAAAGACAATTTGAAGACACAGTATGCTATTCTGGAAGCATCCAACGGTCAGACCGCATTGCAAAAAGTATTGGCTTCGGTCCCGGACCTTATTGTGAGTGATATTATGATGCCCGAAATGGATGGTGTAGAGCTGTGCAGAAAAGTTAAAAACGATGTGCGGACGTCGCATATTCCAGTTATCCTGCTCACAGCCCGTGCGGCCGAAGAACAAAAGATTGAGGGTTTTGAATCAGGGGCGAATGACTATATCACCAAGCCCTTCAGCTTTGAGATTCTTCAATCAAGGATCAAGAATCTATTGGCGCAACGGGAAGCTTCACAAAAGCAATTTCAGAAGCATTTTGACGTGAAAGCCAGTAATATTGAAGTTGCTTCACTCGACGAGAAGCTCATCAAAAGGGCCATTGAGCTGGTCGAATTGAACATAACAGAACCGGATTTTTCAGTAGAGAATCTGAGCCGCGAACTGGGCATGAGCCGCGTCTATTTATACAAGAAACTGCTTTCGCTTACCGGCAAATCGCCGCTTGAATTTATCCGGACGATTCGCCTGCAACAGGCAGCTCAATTGCTTGAAAAGAGCCAGTTAAATGTTTCAGAGGTGGCTTACAAGGTGGGTTTCAACAATCCCAAGTACTTTGCTAAGTGCTTTAAGGAGGAGTATAAGATGCTGCCTTCTGCCTATGCTTCTTCAAGAAAATAGAGATGCTACATGCTTTTTTGCAGCAACAAAGTTGTCGTTATGATCCTTTACTAAACAAATCACCCCTAAATCGGAACGTTTTGGTGACCATAAAGAAATGAATGTGCTATTAGATTTGCTACCTGGCAAGTAAAGCGCATGCATTCATGGCTGACCTGAAAAAGAGAAACAGAATCCTGATGACACTCGAAATAGTCATTTACGTGGTGATCGCGGTTTCCATTGCCCTTCTGGTCATCAGGTAGCCTTCCATCCATCGTACTTTTCGTCCATCAAATCTG
>DATHKA010000035.1:0-4804 GCA_035489615.1 Chryseolinea sp. | reverse complement strand
CTGATGACCATAATGCTTTCTTCTCGTACTCGCCAGCCTCGAAGATGAGTTTTCCGTCGTATACGAAGAACTTCGATATGTCGGCGTTCGGCCCATACGGCGTCCATTCAAACGCCTTTATCATCTTCGTACCTTCTTCCGTACCATCACACGACCACAGTTCATCGCCGGGCTTTTCATTTTCGTAACTCTTTCGATACCTGAAGTTGAGCTTCGTTCCAATGATGGTGAAATTTGCCAGGTATTGAGAACCATAGTAGTTCGGTGCATCCAGTTTCTTGATTAGTGTCCATTCATCTTCTCCCTGATCATGAACAACGCTGTTATCGATGGCGTAGATGCGAATGATATGGTCGGATGACCCCGCCTTGATCACGACCAGTTTGTCACCCAGCGAGAAGAAGTTTCTGAAGTACACATCTTCCCATGAAAGTGGGCCCAGAAAGCTGATGCGTGTCGTACCATCATCGCGAAAGATGGTGCGGGTATCGAAGGTGAAATAGAAATAATGATCATCCTTTATCATGATCTGAACCCTGCCATAATTCGAAGGCGATTGATAAGACACCTCTGTTCCCGCTTCAGTGCCGTCTGTGCGCATGATCGAGCCGAGGTTGGTTGTGAAGTACAGCTTATCCTTAAACACCATCAGGTTGAAAGGCTCGGCGTTCTGCACACCATAAACCAGTTGAGTTCCCTGTGGTGTGCCATCGGTCTTCCACACGCTACCTCCGAATTCACGCGTGTAAGCAATAAAGAAGATCTGATTGTTGAAGACCGTTAACTGAGTTGGCCCCGATCCCTGGTAACCTGTGGCAATGTCTTTCAGTAAGGTCACACTCTTGCTGTCGCCGTTGCTGACGAACAATTCCGTGCCGTATTGATCATGATTTGCTGCAAAAAAGATCCGATCGCCCAGAGCCTGCGTTGCGGTTATTTCTCGGAATGAAGCAATATTCTGCTGGCAGAATCCTGCGTGGGAAAAGAGGGCCAGCAAGAGCACTGGCAAGTAGCGTTTCATGGGGGTGACACGATAATGGCTAACTTCCAAATATAATAGTTCCGGCGTCGTGGCGATGATGATATTGGTCGCAGAATATGAATTATTTCGATGATATTGGTTGGCGTGGGAAGAGTGTTTTAGATATGCCCGGTTTCAGGGGTTGCGGCGGTGGGTTAGGGGTTGTTTTGAACGAGCGCTACCGCAACAATAATGGGCATAACGCGACGAATAGGCGCAGGCCATTTGCGAATTGGGAATCCAGGATTCCGGGCAAAACCGCAATTGGATCGCGGTTTTGCGGAAGATTTGTTTGTCGTGTTACGCTTATCAATAGGGCGTGCATGGCGGCGATGAACGCGCTGATTTCATTGATATCGCGTCTGTCGCGCGCGGAGCACAGGTCACTCGTTGCTACAGATCGAAGATTCCTGCGCGATCTCAATGCATTCGCTGGGACAAATAGAAAGTCCCTGTGGGATCACATTCACTCAAAATAATCGCCTATCCCTCAATCATTAGCAAATCCTTCCGCCCGATGTACATCAAGTCACTAACCCTATTCCTTTGTTTCTTATTCCAGTACTTTCTCCCCGCCGCCGCCCAGGACGAACCCTCCTCCTTTGGCGATGTCTCCCTCCAGGAACTCCAGATGAGTCAGTACAAACTGGATACCACCGCCCACGCGGTCATGCTCTTCGACAAGGGCGTCGTCAAGATTGACGGCAACTCTATGGTAGGCACGGTGATCAGACGCAGCATGCGCATCAAGATCCTCCACCAGGACGCGGTCGGCAAATGGGCCGACTTTGAATTCGGCATGCCTGACCGCGGTGACTTCAAAGTGGAAGGCATCACTTACAATCTCGTCGATGGTAAGACAGTAACTTCTAAACTATTTAACAGCGACGTGCATTTTGTCCGTGAGGGCAAGTACTATCAGAGGGTCACCTTCGCGCTGCCCAACGTTCGCGTCGGTTCCGTTCTGGAAGTGTCGTACACGATGAAGCTATCCGACTTTTACCTGCCATCCTGGACATTTCAATACACCATCCCAACTGTAAGAAGCGAATACATAATCTATGGACTCTTCCGACTGAAGCCCTACCTGTCGGGCGCCATTCAGCCAAAGCACGAAGTCACCAAACACAACAACACGCGCAATGAATATGTCCTCACCGACATCCCCGCCTTTAACGAGGAACCGTTCATGCCCGATCCCGCAGTGTATAAGGCTCAGGTGAGATTCGTCGATGATACAAAGTGGGAAAACATCGCCCTGCAACTAATGAGTACGCAGGCGTTTTATAAGGCTATCGAGGAAAACAAATTCCTTACGGAGAAAGTACAGGAACTCACAAAGGGGGTCGAGGGCTTACAAAAAGTCAAAGTCATTTCGGATTATGTAAAAGCGACTGTTGCCTGGAACGGCATCAAAGATTACCTGGCGTATCCCCTGAAAGATGTGCTTGAAAGGAAGTCGGGGAGCGCGGCAGACATCAACTTACTGCTTGCCTCAATGCTTCGAAAGGCCGGATTTGACACGCAGCCCGTGCTAGTCAGCACCCGGGAACATGGCTGGATAGAAGAGGAATTGCCTAGCCGGTCGCAGTTCGACTATGTCGTTTGCCAGGTAACTGCCGGAGACCGCGAGATGATTGTCGATGGCACCGAACGCGCACTGCCCTTCGACCTGCTTCCTCCACGCTGCTTCAATCATAAAGGATTTCTCGTTTCGAGGAAGCAATATGGATGGATTAGCATTGAGCCGATGCGCAAGGATAAGGTATCGATCACGGCTAACCTGAAGGTAGACGACGAGGGACAGCTGTCGGGGAACGTGATACTCAATCAGGATGACTATGCGGCCTTCCCGTATCGTTCTGCAAAAACGGACAGCACGAAAGCGCCAGCTGATATATTTGGCGTTCACAGCGGCGATCTGAAACTCGTATCGACAGAGAATGCGAAGGACGTTTCGAAGGCACTTATCAGAAAATATGAACTACAGCCTTTTGATTATGGAAATCTTGCAGGGACAACGATGTACATTAGTCCCTATCCATTCCTACGTAAAGAGGAGAACGAATTTAAGACGGCCACCCGCGAATACCCGGTTGATTTTGGGATGATCTCCGAGAAGACGGGTATGTTCAAGTTCACGCTTCCGAAGGGGTTCAAGACGAAAGAGTTGCCGAAGAACGAGAATTTCGGATTGCCTGGCAATGCCGCGAAATTCACTTTGAGCGTTACGGCCGGGACAGACGTTACGATTGTCGCGCGACTTCAGATTAATAAAACGTTGTTTATGCCCGATGAATATCCTGCACTGCGAGAGTTCTATTCAAGGGTAGTGGCGAAGATGTCGGAAATGATTGTGCTGGTGAAGGAATGAGCCCGCTGAGAAGTTTCGTACGCATTGGCTTGAAAGAATCGTCTGATCATTTGGCTGCACGTTGGTCGATTGCCTCACCAAACTCTTCTGAAACTGCGCAGGCTCACAGATAGAAAAATCTTAGGTTACGTAGCCCTGTCTGTTTAATGAAGATAGAATCTTTTATCTTTACCGCCTTATAGACTTCAATATGGCCGAAGAAAAGAGTTTGAACTTCCTGGAAGAGATCATAGAGTCCGACTTGAAGAATGGAAAATACAAGAACATTGCTACGCGATTTCCGCCGGAACCCAATGGCTACCTGCATTTGGGCCACGCCAAGAGCATTTGCCTGAACTTTGGTCTAGCGTTGAAGTATGGGGGCAAAACAAACCTGCGTTTTGATGATACTAACCCGGTAACCGAAGAAACCGAGTATGTGGAGAGCATTAAAGCGGACGTTAAGTGGTTGGGATTTAATTGGTCTGAAGAACTATATGCTTCCGATTACTTCGACCAACTGTACACCTATGCTCACCTGTTGATCGGTAAGGGACTGGCCTACGTAGATGACAGCACAAGCGAAGAGATGGCAGCTCAGAAAGGAACGCCTACTCAGCCAGGAACAGACAGCTCTTATCGTGGTCGATCGATTGAGGAAAACAAGAGGCTTTTCACCGAGATGAAGGATGGTAAGTACCCGGATGGGTCAAAAGTCCTTCGCGCCAAAATAGACATGTCGCACACCAACATGCTCATGCGTGATCCGGTGATCTACCGTGTCAAACACGCCCATCATCACCGAACAGGTGACAAGTGGTGCATGTATCCCTTGTACGATTTTGCCCACGGCCAAAGTGATTCCATCGAACAGATTACACACAGCATTTGCACGCTTGAGTTTGTTCCGCATCGCGAATTGTATGATTGGTTTATAGACAAACTCGACATATTCCCTTCGCATCAGTATGAGTTCGCCAGACTCAACATGACCTATACCATGATGAGTAAGCGCAAGCTTCTGCAATTGGTGAATGAGAAGCATGTAAATGGTTGGGAAGATCCTCGCATGCCAACGTTAAGTGGTGCACGCAGGAGAGGCTACACGCCTGAGGCTATCCGCGAATTTTGCGATCGAATAGGCGTGGCCAAACGCGACAATCTGATTGATATCGGCTTGCTTGAGTTCTGTTTGCGAGAACACCTGAATAAGATCGCTGAGCGACGAATGGTGGTGTTCGATCCATTGAAGGTTGTAGTTACCAATTATCCCGAAGGGAAATCTGAACTACTCAGGAGCGAGAATCTGCCGGAAGGAGATTCGACCCGCGAGCTACCCTTTGGGCGAGAACTCTGGATTGAACGCGACGACTTTATGGAGGTGCCAGCGAAGAAATATTTCCGTCTTGCGCCAGGCCAAATGGTGCGTT
>DATHKA010000034.1:0-15528 GCA_035489615.1 Chryseolinea sp. | reverse complement strand
ATTTGTTTCAAAGTGGTGCGCCTTCACAACTGGAACTATTCGACTATAAACCGCTGCTGCACAAACTGCACGGCCAGGAGTTGCCGCCTTCCGTACGCAACGGCCAGCGGCTCACCGGAATGACTGCCTCGCAAAAATCTTTTCCGCTTATACCCTCCTTCACCGACTTTCATCAGCATGGTCAAAATGGAACCTGGCTGGGCGAATTGCTGCCCTTCACTTCCAAAATTGTGGACGATATCTGCATCATCAGGAGCATGCATACAGAAGCCATCAATCACGACCCCGCAGTGTCATTTTTTCAAACGGGTAATCAGCAACCGGGCAGACCCAGCATGGGCTCGTGGTTGAGCTATGGACTGGGCAGCGAGAATAAGAACTTGCCAGCATTCTGCGTATTGCTGTCCCGTAGTAAGGGAGACATTCAGCCGCTTGCTTCACGCAATTGGGGAAATGGATTCCTCGACTCTATTCACCAGGGCGTGCATCTGCAGTCGGGACACGATCCGGTATTATATCTACAAAATCCTCCAGGCACCGACAAAGAAAGCCGGGGCAAAATGCTGGAGCATATTGCCTCGCTGAATCGCCTGCAGGAAGAAGAGTTTGGTGATCCTGAAATTACGGCGAGGATAGCACAGTATGAGATGGCCTACAGGATGCAGACTTCGGTGCCGGATGTTATGGATTTTTCTGATGAGCCGGAGAGTTCCTTTAAATTATACGGAGCCGATTCGCTCCAGCCTGGCACATTCGCAGCCAATTGTCTGCTGGCAAGGCGCCTTTCGGAGCGGGGTGTCCGCTTTATCCAGCTTTATCACATGGGCTGGGATGCCCATTCGGATCTTCCCGAAAGAACACGTGTTTTTACCAAAAGTGTCGATCAGGCTTCCGCTGCGTTGATTCAGGATCTGAAAAACCGTGGCATGCTCGATGAAACGTTAGTCATATGGGGTGGTGAATTTGGCCGAACCAACTATTGCCAGGGAACCTTTAAGGCAGATAATTTTGGCCGTGATCATCATCCTCGTTGCTTTAGTATCTGGATGGCCGGAGGAGGTGTAAAGCCGGGCATCGTGTACGGAGAAACGGATGAATTGGGATATAACATTGTCAAGGACCCCGTTCATGTACATGACTTTCAAGCTACCGTTCTGAACCTGTTTGGTTATGATCATGAAAAACTCATTTATAAACACCAGGGCAGGCGTTACCGCCTTACCGACGTAAGTGGTCGTGTGATAAAAGGCATTCTTGCATAGTACGCCATGGCAAAAATAACTATATACAAGAGTTGTCGAACTTTATTGAAAATTGCCCGGTAAGTACGCGTCACTCCAACAGGCACGCTTATTTTGCTACGGCATACATAGCGTGATGCACGCATATAATTATCAGTCGTCTTTATAATGTAAAGTTCCCGGATGTTTCGATTCGCACGGATTACAATAAACCTCGCCTATTTTATTAATGTCCTTTTATTCTTTTTGCTGCTGTTTGAGGATAAAGTTCAGCTACCGGTTTTGCTGCAAGTTACAGGGAGGATGCATCCCCTGGTGCTCCATTTTCCTTTGGCGTTACTCTTCGTAGGCATTTTTCTGGAATACTTGGTTTCCCGAAAGGCTTTTCAGCATCCGGTGGTCCTGAAAATTACTTCGGGCGTTTTCCACGTGTTTGCCCTGAGTGCGGCACTCACCGCGTTACTCGGCTTTTTTCTTTATCAAGAAGGATCTTATTTGGGAGAGGAAGTACTGCTGCATAAATGGATTGGTGTAGCCGTCTCGTTGTTCGCTGTCTTCCTGGTCTGGTTGAAGGAAAAGCCCGCCGGTGTTTATTACTATATAATGTTAGGCGTAAGTACTTTATGCCTTATCCTTGCCGGCCACCTCGGGGCGGAAGTGACGCACGGAAAAGGATTCCTGACGGAACCAATCCGAAAGCAATTGATTTCCAAAATTGCTCCGGTCGAAAATGCGGACAGTGCCGTTGTGTTCAGGGATGTTATCCAGCCTATTCTGAATGAAAAATGTCTCAACTGCCATAACACTAATAAGGCTAAGAACGACCTGATCCTTTCCGACTATGAGAGCCTCATGAAAGGAGGAGAAAGCCGGGATGTCGTCGTGCCCGGAAAAGCAGACAGAAGTCTATTATTTAAATATGTATCCCTGCCGATGGATGATACATTACATATGCCGCCGAAGGAGAAAATGCAATTAGATCGCGAGGAAATCAAACTCCTTGGTTGGTGGATCAATACCGGGGCCCATGCGCATGAAAAATACGCGGACTTACCCAAAGTCGACAGTATCCAAACGATCATGCTTTCCAAATTTCATCCCAAAACAGGCCTCGACCTACTCGATATCTCTTTCATTGATTATGAGGAAATAAAACGGTTAAACAATCCATACAGAACCGTACAACAGATCTCGGCAACACAGCCCTATATTGCGGTGTTCCTGGGTAGTAAGAAGGATTTCACTGCCAAAGACCTGACTGAACTTAAAGACATCGGCAGTCAGGTTGTATCGATAGACCTGGGAAATTCTGCCGTGAGAGACGACGACCTTAAAAATCTGACTCAGTTTCCCCACATTCAAAAATTGCACCTTCAAAATAGCGGAGTTGGCGATGACGGTGTTAAGCATTTGAAAGATCTCCGCTTTCTGAATGTTTTAAATCTGTCTGGAACAAAAGTTAGCACCAAGACACTCAACGAGGTTTCTGGTTGGGAGAATTTAAAAAAATTGTATCTCTATAATACGTCGGTTCCTGAAGAATCGGTTCTCTCCCTTAACAAATCTCATCCGGAACTTGAAGTTTACAATACTCAGCTTGATTTAACCGATACGGTATACAATGCCGAACTTACGGCCCCGGTAATTAAGATCGATAGTCCATTTTTTCACAGCCGTGCATCCATAGAAGTAAAGCTATCTAGGGGAAAGGTGAAATATTATTACACGTTAGACGGCACGGAACCCACGGCGAATTCAACGCTTTATACGGAATCATTTCACGTAAGACAGTCAACAGAATTCAAAATCAGGGCGACCATGAAGGGCTGGAAAGATAGTAAAGTTGCGGTCTTTCCGTTGATGAAGTTGGGGATAATACCGGACCGTGTGATCCTTGAAACCAAACCGGATCCTAAATATTCAGGCAGGCTAGATAGCACCCTGGTAGATGGCAGGGCCGGCAGCCTCAATCGCGGCGACAAAGAATATCTCGGCTTTACCAATCGCGATCCCCAGGTCCTGTTCGAACTGGCCCGGCCGAAGGAAATATCTCAACTAACGCTGAGCTTTTTGGAAGATGTCAAGAGTGGCGTGATGGCACCCGACTATGTAGAAGTGTGGGGTGGAAAAGACAAAAACAACCTAACCAAATTGGCGAGGATTGAAAGCATTCTACCTCAGCATGAGAGGCCTGCAGCCAAGTGTATAATAAAGTTAAATTTCCCGGCGCAGGCTGTTCAGTTTGTACGCCTAAAGGCAAAAAATGCAAAGACCTTGCCCACGCTTCAAAATACTACCGAACCTTCAATTTTTATTGATGAAATATCTTTAGAGTAAAGGACGCTTCTTTCCTCACCTCTTCACCCACCACGCAAACCATTTCAGTCAATCCGTTTCCAGAAATGAACGATCACCTCTGAATGCTTGAAGCCCATCGCAATATGAAAAAGTTGGCTATCTGCGTTGGCAAACTCCGTGTCGGAAGCAAACTCGGAGCATCCCTTTGATTTGGCCCACTTCTCACCCTCCCTTATCAGAAAGGCGCCTACGCCGTTCTGTCGATATTCCGGTTTTACAAACACGCCTTCAAGGTATCCGACTGGATTTGTGGTACACCCCTCCACATAGTCCGTCCTGAGTGACAGGTCGATAAATCCTGCACACTCTGCCGTTGAGGTCAGGCACAATAGCGATTGATTTTTTTCACTGGCGATACTTTCCCGTATGAACCTGGCCAAATCCGCGCGATCCTCGTCGGGCCAGAGTTGCATCGCCATCGTAAGCCAATGATCCATGTTTCCGATATCTACCTCGACGATTCGCAGTAATGCCATAACTATAAGATCAAATCCCGCTGCTTCCTTATGATTGTTTGCTATATGACCTGTCGTCGCCCAAAACCAGCACCAGCGCGATGACTCCAATAACAAAGAAACTGACCACAAGAGGATAAACTCCCATCGTCATCATCTGACTAATCACAGATCCCAGGGACGCACCAATAAAAAAGAAAGATGTTCCATAAATGGCTGACGCCATCCCCGCCATATCTCCCATGGGCTCCAGCGCCAAAGCACTGCTGTTGGGTTCTATGGCTAAGTTAATAGCCATTAACAGCGCTACGGCAATGAAGAACAAGAACATCACCGGCGGATCACCCACTATAAATGTAAACACCAGCAGAATGGCTGCCACGACGGTGTAAACAATAAGTAGCCAACGTATGGTTAGCCGTGCGCCAAAGCGGGTTGAAAAGTAGGAATTCATTAACGTAGAAAACGACATTACCAATCCAATGCCGGCGAAAATCCAGGCGAACAATTCAGGTCTGTCATAGATCTCTCCTACAATATGTTCGGAACTGGCAACGTATGAGCTCAACGCCGCGAAAAGCAGCGTCGTGATGCCAGTGTAACGGAGAAAGACGCGGTTGCTGATAACATTGCGCGTTGACTGCCCGATATTGAGCCAGCTAAGAGCGATGCGCTTCTCGCGAGGAAGCGACTCTTCCAGTCTGAGAGACCATAAAAATACAACGACGGCAAACATCGGTGGGGTAAGGAATACCATCTGCCACGACGAAACGGACATAATGGCTAATCCTAAAAATGGGGCAACGACCGGCGTGAGGAGGAATATGGTGAACACCAGAGACATAATTCTGGCCATTTGATCTCCAACGAAGCGATCGCGCACGCCGGCGATCGTCGTCATCAGCACGGCCGACGCGCCAATACCCGCCACAAAACGGGCCACAAGCATCAGTTCCAAACTTGGAGCAGACGCTGCCGCTATTCCGCCGATAATGTAAAACGGGAAGCCGATTTTTAGAATTGCCAATCGCCCGAAACGATCGGAAAGTGGTCCAAAAATAATCTGCGCTATCTGGCCCATAAAAAAGAGCGAAATGATCTGTGCAGTAACTGTGGAGTTAGGCTCTAATCCAAAATGCTCGCGAAGCTCACTAAAGGCAGGAAGCATGATATCAATCCCCAATGCCGTCAGCATCATAGTAGAGGCCGACAGGGCAATAAACTCACCTGATCTCATTTTCGCAGTTTGCCGTTAATATACACGTTCTCGAAAACATAGCCCAGGTATAGTTGCCGCAGGAAAAGGGCGGCCCCATGGAATGGAGATCGTTGGGCCGCCACTAAAGTTCTGATCCCTAATACTAAACCACTGCGCCAATCGGTACGACCCGATCGACTTTCATTTTCTTTCCCGTTGTAGCTCAAATAAATTACCTTGACGAGCCGCAATGGTATAGCCGCGTATGAAAAAAAAAGCAGCAGCAAAGCGCATCCCTAAAACAAAGGCAAAGCCTTTCCCGATTGTGGCAATTGGGGCATCCGCCGGAGGAGTCGAAGCGATCACAGAGCTCGTCAAGAACCTCCGGAATGACACCGGGATGGCGTTTGTGTACGTGCAACACCTGGATCCGACGCATAAAAGCATGCTTGCCGACATCCTTTCGCGAGTGACTAAGATGCCTGTTCAGGACGCCAGGCAGCGCATGCCTCTGGCCCCCAACCATATTTACATTATCCCGCCCAATAAAGATCTGATTATCGTCGATGGTGTGCTCAAGTTAAATATCCGCCGGCCCAAACCCGCCGTGAACATGCCTATTGACAAGCTCTTTCGATCGCTGGCCAAGGTGCATAAAGAAGCGGCCATCGGCATCGTGCTGTCGGGCAACGCCAATGACGGCACGCTGGGATTAAAAGAGATCAAGAACAACGGTGGCCTGACCTTCGCGCAGGACGCCTCGGCCAAGTTTGAAAGCATGCCTAAATCAGCCATCGCCGAAGGTTGCGTCGACATGGTTCTTTCACCGAAACAGATTGCCATAGAACTGGGACGAATAAGCAAAAACACGGATTTCATCAGTCAAGCCCTGACGAAGGACGGCGAAGGAGAATCAGACTTGCCCAGTAAGGAGCTCGAAGCCGTTATCGAATTGTTGAAGAAGGCAGCAGATGTCGATTTTCGCCATTATAAGCCCAACACTGTCAAGCGGCGGATCATGCGCCGAATGTTGTTGCATAAACTTCACTCGTTACAGGATTACACCCAATACATCAAACAACATTCCGGTGAGATCCAGGCGCTACTTCAGGATCTCCTCATCAACGTCACATCGTTCTTTCGCGATCCTGATACGCTCGAATATTTGAAGAAGGCGATACTGCCGAAGTTATTGAAAGGAAAGACAAACGCCGACCCTCTCAGGATATGGATACCTGCCTGCTCAACAGGCGAGGAAGTCTACTCGCTTGCGATTATCATCAATGAAATTGTCGCCGACAAGAGCCTGTCTGTTCCTGTACAAATATTTGCGTCAGACCTCAGCGAACCGGCCATCTCAAAGGCCCGCATTGGATTATATTCCCGGAGCGACGTTGCCGAAGTTTCTTCCCGAAGATTGCAGCGCTACTTTACCAAGATTGACGGATCGTATCGCATCAACAAGTCAATACGTGATGGCTGCGTATTCGCGCCGCACAACGTGTTGTCAGACCCGCCATTTTCCAGGCTCGATCTGGTCAGCTGTTGCAACCTGATGATCTATCTTAGTCCGATTCTTCAAAAGAAGCTCCTCGCCACCTTTCATTACGCACTGAAGTCGAACGGCTATCTGGTGCTGGGAAAATCTGAGACACCGGGCGGATCGGCGTCTCTCTTCTCGCAAGTGGAAAAGAAGTTCAAGGTCTTCGCAAAAAAGAGCGATGTTCCCAATAAGGTAAAGTTTGAAATGAGCTACAGGGCGCCGGAGGTGGAGAAAAGAGGAAGCACCGTAACGGCGAGGGTATCTGCAAAAGTGGTGACCCGGGAGGTTGATTTCGAACGACGTGTCGAAGAATTGTTGCTGGCGAAGTACGTCGCTGCCAGCGTTGTCGTTAGCAAAGATCTTGATATCATCCAGTTTCACGGACCGATCAGTTCGTTCATTGAGATTTCATCCGGGAAAGCGACGCTCAACCTTCTCAAACTTGTTCGCCCCAGTCTGGTCTTCGATCTGCGGAGCACCGTTCATAAGGCAACCAAATCAAACAAGCCCGAAAAGAAGGCGGGTCTCGAGCTGAGACAGAACGGACAGGTAACTAACATTTCGGTCGAGGTCATCCCCTTGGGAAAGGAGAATGAAGAGATAGCGTTCCTTATTGTCTTTGAAAAATTGCCGCTCGCCAGTAATGAAGAACTACGTCAATCTTCGTTTTCAAAAGACCAGTTAGTTAAAAGACTTCAGACGGAACTGGAAGCTACCAAGGAAGACATCAGGTCAATACTGGAAGAACAAGAAGCCAGCAATGAAGAACTTCAATCAGCCAATGAAGAGATCGTTTCCAGTAACGAAGAGCTGCAAAGCATTAACGAAGAACTGGAGACCTCAAAGGAGGAGGTTGAGTCTTCCAATGAAGAGTTGATGACCATCAACAGCGAGTTGCAAGTGCGAAATGAGCAACTGGCAGAGGCACACGAATACTCAGAAGCTGTCGCCGAAACGATTCGTGAGGCCGTGCTAATACTGGATAAAGATTTCAGGGTTCGGTCGGCAAACAAATCTTTTTACCGGATTTTCAGGACGAAAGAAGAGGAAACGGAAGGTATGTTGATCTACGAGCTTGGAAATCGCCAGTGGGACATTCTCGAATTGCGACAATTGCTGGAAGATATCCTGGTCAAGCAATCGGTCATAAACGGATTCGAGGTCAGTCACGATTTCCTATCGATCGGGTCGAAGGTCATGCTGTTGCACGCCCGTACGATCACGCAAAAAGTGGTTCAAAAGCAATTGATCATTCTCGCCATAGAGGACATCACGGACCATCGCATGGCCGAACGCGCCGCGCGCGAGAAAGAGTTATTGTTCAGGAACATGGCTAACAATGCGCCCTGCATGATCTGGACAGCAGGTCCTGACAAGGGTAGGAACTTTTTCAATCAGACATGGTTTGATTTTTCAGGGGTTAAGGCAAGGCCGGCAACAAAAGTCTCCTGGCAGGGCACGTTGCATCCGGCGGATGCAAAACGTTATCTCGATCATTTCGACCAGGCTTTTAAGACGCGCAATCCGGTTAGTATCGAATACCGGATGAAGCGCTCGGATGGCGAGTACCGATGGGTTACGGATTCCGCGAAGGCATATTATAAAGATGACGGAACGTTCCTGGGATTCATCGGCACGAGCACGGAGATGCACGATAAAAAATTGATGCTGGATGAACTCGACACAAAGGTTAAAGAACGCACCGATGAATTGCGTGCGATCAACCATGAGTTGCAGCGGTCGAATGGCGAGTTGCAACAGTTTGCCTATGCGGCAAGTCATGATCTGCAAGAACCGTTGAGGAAAATTCTAACTTATATTGATCGCATAAAACATGCGGAACCAAACTTATCAACCCTAACCAGCGGTCACTTTGAAAAGGTTGTTGAGTCCACCGGGCGCATGGCCAAGCTCATTGACGACCTGCTCGACTTCTCCATGCTATCGAACGCTGAGCGTCGGTTCGTCAAGGTCGACCTAAACCGGGTCGTACGCGATGTATTCTCTGACCTGGAGGTCACCATCAGTAACAAGGAAGCTGAATTAATCTTCAGGGGTGAGTTGCCAGTTATCCAGGCGGAAGCGGTGCAAATGTCGCAACTCTTCTCCAACCTGATTGGCAATGCGCTCAAATTCTCGCGTGAGGGGGTACCCTCCAGGATAACCATTACTTCCAGAAAATTACCTTCATCGGAAATCGCGCAGTATGAAAGCCTCGACGGCAGGGGTCCCTACTTCGAGATTCGTGTGTCGGACAACGGGATCGGCTTTAATGAAGAGTTTGCTGAAGAAATATTCGTGATATTTCAGCGACTTCACGAGAAAAAAAAGTTTCCTGGAACAGGCATCGGCCTTGCCTTATGCCGGCGGATTGTCAACAACCACAAGGGCATCATTTACGCGAAGCGCACTGCTGACGGCGCTGATTTTATCGTCATACTTCCCCAAAAACAGTCGGCTTCCGAGCAGCAAAATAACGTTAAGAGCTGATCATTGGTGTTTATGGTTTTCAGACCAGTCGTGATGCAGCACGAAGTCGATTTCATCGCACAGCTCTGTGAGGGAGCTCGGTTTCGTAATGTAATGCGCTGCGCCCAGCTGCATCGACCACTCTTTGTCTTCCTTTCGTTTTGAGGTGGTATACATAATGACCGGCGTACTCTTCAGCGTTTCGATCTGCGCTATATCGAGCAGGCATTTTTTTCCACCGTAAATACCCATATTAATGTCGAGAAAGATATAGTCGGGTTTATACGCAGGTGATTTTAGCAAAGTGACGGCACTTTCCACACTGAAAGCCTTGCGGCATTCAACCGGCTCATCGAGCGTTTTCATCGCATCGGCAAACAGATCGCAGTCGTCTTCGTCATCGTCGATTATCAAAACTTGCTTCACCATCCTCTGCAATTTCATAAGGATCATCAAAACCGAATCCAGACCTGAAAGCGGCGGTTATGACTGTTACCGCTAACAATTCACCTGCTTCCTCGAAAATAACCGTAGAAAATAATGCTCAACACCGGCATAGTCTGCCAGGGTCGACATGAAACAATATACCAAAATAGCGCCACGACTGAAAATCCCATTGTCGAAAGGCTGGGCGGTGTAATGGGTGACGGAGCGGAACATAGACGGTAACGTCTAGCCAATCCAGATTAAATTTCTAACTTTTAACATGCGCAATGGAACCAAATTCCATTCCCTCTCAACAAAAAATCCCTCAACAAAAAACACCCGATATGAAAAGCGTAAAACTAAATCTAAGCGCATTCCTACTTATCGCTTTGGTCCTGATGGCCGAGGCACAGCAGAAAAAGCCGAACATTGTCGTCATCTTTGGGGACGACATTGGCACCTGGAACGTTGGCGTGTACACGCACGGCATGATGGGTCGCACACCGAACATTGATCGCATTGCCAAAGAAAGGGGGCCTCTTCACTGACCATTACGGTCAACCGAGCTGCACGGCAGGTCGCGTGGCCTTCCTTACCGGTCAATTACCCGTCCGCTCGGGTATGACCACCATCGGTATTCCCGGATCTACACTGGGCCTTCAAAAAGAAGATCCCACCATCGCCGAAGTGTTGAAGACGCAGGGATATGCCACCGCCCAGTTTGGAAAAAACCACGTGGGTGACCGCAATGACTTCCTTCCAACTGTTCATGGTTTTGATGAATGGTTCGGCAACCTCTACTATTTGAATGCTGAGGAAGAGCCGGAAGAACTCGACTACCCGGGCCAGAAAAATCCAGAATACACCAAGAAAGTCGGACCGCGTGGAGTATTACACGCGTGGGCTACAACGACTGATGATGCAACGGTCGATCCACAATGGGGAAAGGTCGGCAAACAAAAAATTGAAAACACCGGTATGCTCACCCGTCAGCGGATGGAAACTTTTGACCACGAAGTGTTGGGTCATACCCTTACCTGGATGGATAAACAAAAGGGATCCAACAAGCCGCTGTTCCTGTGGTTTAATACGACCGCGACGCATATCTGGAGTCATTCACCGAAAAAATACATTCAGATGGCCGTTAATGAAGGCCGCGCAGAAGAAGACATTTACCGGGCTAAGATGATCGAGCACGATGAATATGTTGGCGTGATCCTGGATAAAATAAAAGAGATGGGGATTGAGGACAACACCATCGTCGTTTACACGACCGATAACGGCAATGAACTCATGTTATGGCCCGATGGTGGTTATGCTCCGTTTCGCGGTGAAAAAGGCACAACCTGGGAGGGTGGTCTAAGAGTCCCGTGCCTCGTCAAATATCCGGGAATTATCAAGCCGGGCACAGATTTTAACGGCATTCAAAGTCACGAGGACTTATTTGTGACATTGGCTGCGGCCGCTGGCCTACCCAACTTAAAACAGGATATGCTGAAGGGATACAAAATGGGCGCACTGACTTACAAGGTGCATCTGGATGGTTATAACCAGCTTGACTATTGGAGTGGAAAGAGCGAAAAGTCTGCACGTCACGAGATGTTCTATTATGACGAAAGTGATTTGATGGCCATTCGTGTCGAGGGGTGGAAGATGCATATTGGTACTAAGTACGATGGCATATGGTGGAATGAAAAGAAATACCCCAATGTTCCGTACTTGTTTAACCTGCTAATGGATCCGATGGAGAAAATGGATCCAGAGAGCCATGAGTGGGGATACATCGGACGCAGGTTTTTTGCTGCTAAAATGTGGGCACCTACGGCGGCCCAGCCCTTCCTCGCTGAACATCTCAAAAGTTTAGCGGATTACCCACCCAGACAACGGGCTGAGTCGCTCAGTTTGAAAAAGGCCATAGAATCCTCAATGGAAAAATTGAACAAAGGCTACAAACAGTAGTTCAAAAAAAATCATAGTCCTGTGGACGGACGATGCTTCGGCTACAGGATTTTATTCACAAAAACCTCCTCAATGAAACCCATACTCGTTGTCCTTTTTGCGTCTTGTATAACGCTCATGAGCTGCCAGCAGAAACCTGCTGCAATCGTTGAACGAACGGACTCTGTATCAGTTGACCCCCTTCCCTCGTGGAATGAAGGAAATTCCAAAAAAGCAATCCTGGATTTTGTAGCAAAAACCACCACCGATGGAAACGCGGGTTTTATTCCTGTTGCTGATCGAATTGCCTGCTTTGACAATGATGGAACGCTGTGGAGCGAGCAACCCTTGTACTTTCAATTTGCTTTCGCACTGGATCAGATTAAACTGATGGCGCCCCGGCATCCCGAATGGAAAACGAAACAACCATTCAAAGCACTGCTCCAGGGAGATTTGAAAACTGCGTTGGGTGGACGTGAAAAAGCGATGGTTGAAATTCTGATGGCTACACATACCGGAATGACTACCGAAGAATTTGAAGCAAATGTCAAAAACTGGATGTCAACCGCCAAGCATCCGAAGACGGGCAAGCCTTACAGCGAAATGATTTTTCAACCCATGGTTGAATTGCTGGACTATCTCCGTTCAAACGGTTATAAAACCTTCATTGTTTCAGGCGGCGGCGTCGACTTCATGCGCCCCTGGGTGGAACAGGCCTATGGAATTCCTCCTTATCAGGTGGTGGGCAGTTCAGGGAAAGTCAAATACCAATTAAAGGACTCGACAGCGGTTCTCATTAAGCTGCCCGAAATTAATTTCATAGATGACAAGGAAGGCAAGCCCGTTGGCATTCATCAATACATTGGCAAGCGTCCGGTGTTTACCGCCGGAAATTCCGATGGCGACTATGCCATGCTGCAATGGACTTCAACGGCCACCGGATACCCGCGTTTTGGAATGATCGTTCATCACACAGACTCGGTGAGAGAATGGGCATACGACCACCCCTCGCCTATCGGTAATTTAGAAAAAGGTCTGGTTGATGCCGCAAAATACAATTGGCTGGTCGTCGATATGAAAGCGGACTGGAAAGAGATCTATCCCGTTCAAAATTAGCGCCTTGTTAATATTGCGCGTCGCGGCTTAACCTATGTCGACGGACAACGAGAAAGTCCCGATCGAATGCCATCCCGACGTCACTTCTGCAGGGGATGCTGGAAATAAATGATCAGAAGATTGAGCAGAAGAAAGGGAAGTTCGATGGCTACTCCCTTCAGGTCTCTATTCAGCAAATGAAAACAGATAATGAGCAGTATGGTGGCAGCCATGATAAAATTGCCCCATAGAAATGTTTTCGGAAAGACAATTAGAAGGGAACTTACCAGGGTGACAACACCAAAGACCATGACACCCGTTCTGGTAAGGTTCCATTTGCCGAACATGGCAAGCATTTCCGCTTTTCCTGTAACCATCGCCCAGCCCTGCTTGAGCCCCATGAATACGGCCACTAAAATAAGTACGGTATTGATTATTCTGAAGATCATAGGGAAGATGTATAACTTAAAATTATTGATTTCGGACGAACCTGGCACCATAAAAACCCGACGATCCCCTGAGAATTTTTTTGACGAATCGGGAAGAAACGCGGGTATCGGCCGAGAAACATGCCTGTATTCTGTTACATCAGGATCTAGGAAAGTAATGGCGAGGACGCTAAATTGTTCTTCGGCGAATCGTCCTCAAAAAGAGTTCTATTCAGGTACGGCTACTTACACGCTAAATGTTTATTTGTGAAGCACTTCATAACAATTATTTTGGCCATTACTTTGTTTGCTTGTTCGAAAAAGGCGGACACAGATAACCTGAGAAATCAAATCATCGCACTGGACCTAACTCGTGGCGATATTGCGCTCTGCACTTCTGGTAAAGACGAGTTTGGGCAGGTCAGCTTTTCAACTTCGTGTCCGGATGAAGTCAAAGACGACTTCAATCTTGCCACCGCATTGCTGCATTCTTTCGAATATCCTGAGGCGGAAAAAGTTTACGCGCGTGTCATGGAGCGCGCTCCTCAATGCGTGATGGCATATTGGGGTGCGGCTATGTGTAATTTCCATCCGCTTTGGGAACCACCTAACGAGCATGACCTGCAAAAGGGCTCCGCCATCATTGCGCTTGGCCGTTCCGTTGTGAATGACACCGCCTCGCGCGAAGCGCGCTATCTGGAGGCCATCGCCACGATTTACGATGACTGGCAGGAACAGGATCACCGCACCCGCGTAGCTAAATTCGAGGAAGCATCCGCTCAGTTGCACGGTGATTTTCCGGACGATGCCGAGGCCGCTATATTTCACGCATTGGCTATGCGCGCAGCGTCGGACCCGCGAGACAAGACCTTTGAAAAGCAAAAGCGCGCTGGTGAAATTCTCAGCCAGGTATTGGCCAGGGATCCCAAGCATCCTGGCATTGCACATTATATCATTCACGTGTACGATTACCCTGAACTGGCCGAATTCGGATTGCAGTCGGCGCGTGAATATGCCTCTCTTGCGCCCGCATCTGCACACGCCATGCACATGCCCTCGCACATATTCACGCGACTGGGGCTGTGGGAGGAATCTATCCGGTCGAACGCTCAGTCCGTCGATGCCGCTAAATGTTATGCCGAGAACATTGGAATAAAGGGACATTGGGACGAAGAATTGCACGGCCTGGATTATCTCATGTACGCCTATGTGCAAAGGGGTGATGAGACGAATGCGCGAGCGCAATTCGAGTACTTCAAAACCATCGATGAAGTGTTTCCGATGAGTTCAAAGGATGCCTATTCATTTGGCGCGGTGCCCGCCCGTTATGCCATTGAGCGAAGAGACTGGAGGGCAGCAGCGCAACTCGACCTGGCACCCACGACATTCTCCTGGGACAAGTATCACTGGGAACGATCAAACACAGACTTCGCTAAACTATTGGGCGCCGTGCATACGGGCGACATTCCAGGTGCCAGAAAGAGCCTGGATCAGTTGAAGCAGTCCTACGAGAAATTGACGGCCAGCAAGGAAGCCTACAAGGCAAGTCTGGTCGAGGTACAGGTGAAGGCTGGTGATGCGTGGGTGACATTTGCCGAGGGCGATAAGAACAAGGCCATCGAACTGATGACGTCAGCCGCCGACCTGGAGGATAAGACAGAGAAGCATCCGGTCAGCCCTGGACCGCTTATTCCCGCCCGCGAACTCCTTGGGGACCTGTACATGGAGATGGGCAAACCGAAAGACGCACTGACAGCGTACGAATCCGCCTTGAAGCGGCAGCCTAAGCGATTCAATGGCCTGAACGGCGCAGCAGAGGCTGCTGCCAGGTCGGGCTACGTTGCAAAGGCAAAATTATACTACGACGAAATGCTAAGGGTCGCGCCCTCTTCGTCAGGCACCAGACCCGAATTGGCCAAAGCAACCGCCTATATCGGCCAGCACTGACGACTAAATCCTTGCATGACATCCGTATCATTTGCTTGACCGGACGATAAATCGCCCGGGCGGCATCTGCACAAACGAGTCCGCGACTACTGAATAGTCATGACATCCAAACCAATAGAAATCATAGCTGCGACTTCCCAACAACATTTCGCCGATGCGAAGGGTTTGATTCTTGAATATGTAGGATGGCTCAACTTCGACCTTTCTTTTCAGAACTTCGACCAGGAAATAACTTCACTTCCTGCTATGTACAACAGCAACGACGGAGGACTGTTTATTGTCTATCTTAAAGGTGCGGCGGTTGGTGTGATTGGTTTGCGCAGATTCGGCGAGACCGAGGGCGAAGTAAAACGCATGTTCGTAAAGGAAACTGCAAGAGGCCATGGGATTGGAAAGTTATTACTGACGACATGCATCGACGTTGCCAAGG
>DATHKA010000033.1:0-11591 GCA_035489615.1 Chryseolinea sp. | reverse complement strand
AACGAAATCGGTGTTGGCGCCGAATGCCTGAAGGGTCCAGCGGACGCCATCCGTAATGTAGTTCAGGGTGCCCGATGCGCGGAAAATGCCGATGGCCACGAGGATGCCGACCAGGAAGGGTATGATCTTCACCGACGTTTCGAAGCCCTCGCGGGCACCTTCAATGAAGGTTTCAAACACCGGTATCCGGCGATACAGCCCCATGCTTATAAAGGTGACAATGACGGAAATGATGATGACAGCGGTCACCATCAGCGACTGACTTTGCAGGTCTTCCTGCGACAGCGACGCGAAGTACCAGACGCTCAGGGCAACGATGCCAAATGAGCCGATCAGAAAGCTGAGCAGTACGGGATCAAACAGGTTGATGCGTTGACGGATCGACACATAGATGAGACCGGCCAGCGTGGCGAATGAGTGCGCAATGAGAACCGGAATAAAAATGCTCGTGGGATTGACGGCACCCATGGTGACACGGTCGGCTATGATCGAGATCGGTATAACGGTTAGGCCAGACGCATTGAGTACAAGGAACATGATCTGGGCATTCGAGGCGGTCTCCTTGTTGGGGTTGATTTCCTGCAGCTCTTTCATCGCTTTGAGTCCCAGGGGCGTGGCGGCATTGTCGAGCCCCAGAATATTGGCGCTGAAGTTCATGATGATTGCGCCAGTAGCCGGGTGGTTGCGCGGTATGTCAGGGAACAGACGCGAGAAGAATGGCGCTACGAGTCGCGACAGGATGGCGATCATTCCTCCCTTCTCGCCGATCTTCATCAAGCCAAGCCAAAGCGTCATTACACCGGTGAGTCCTATGGAAATTTCGAAACCCGTCTTCGCCATGGTGAAGGTAGATTCCAGCATGGCCGGAAATACGGTATGGTCCTGAAACACGACCAATTTGATGAGGGCCACCACAAATGCAATGAGAAAGAAGGCGACCCAGATGTAATTCAAAACCATAGGCGACGGCTGTTGAAGCGACCGTATTAGCGAACAATGTACAATGATCAGCTCAAGTTTACCAAATTCAGCATGTGGCAGGCGGCAATACCAGCCGTTTCAGTACGCAGTCGATGGGCACCAAGGCTTACTTTGATGAAGCCGTGATGAAGCGCCTGTGTTAACTCTGCTGCCGTGAAGTCACCTTCTGGTCCAATGCAGACAACGTTTGCCAATCCCTTCTTTGCCTGCGTAAACAAGTGCTGCGGGTTGCTGATATCGACGAAGGCAATGAACTTCTGATCTGCACGACACGACGATACAAAGGAATCAAAATCAATTGGGCCATCTATGTCCGGGAGCGTGAAGCGTTGTGATTGTTTCATCGCACCGACGGCAATCTTGTGCAGGCGTTCGAGTTTGACCTGTCGTTTTTCGGTTCGTTCGCAGAGCATGATGCTGATGCGATTCACACCAAGCTCCACCGCCTTTTCAACGAACCATTCGAAACGATCTGCGTGACTTAGCGGTGAAATGGCCACGTGAATACGGTTATTGACCGATGGCTCTCGTTGCGTACGGATCACTTCAAAGAGGCACTGGCTTTGATCTTCTGACAAGATGCGTGCCTCATACAGTATTCCTTTGCCGTCTGTTATATGGATGATGTCGCCTATGCGACGACGCATCACCCGTACGGCATGCTTCGACTCTTCCGGCTCCAGGTGATGGACTCCGTCAGCAATATGTGGTTGATAGAATAAATTCAATAGTTAGCTGTACTGCGTGGAAAGCTGATCAACGAGCGCTACGTATTCGGTGATAGCGACTTCCTTGTTCTTGCCCTTGAGATCCTCCCAGGCGTCGTACTTGGCAATGGCTTTAAAGTCAAAGCCTCCCGGACGTTCGCCGGCAACGTCACCCTCCGTCGCCTGCTTGTAGAGCGCATACAACTGCAATAACTCCTCATTCGAAGGCCGCTTGGAAAACTCCTTGGTGCGCGCCACAGCGCTTTCAAATTGTTGCAAGTCCATAGAATGTTCCTGAATTATAGTCGTCCGAATTAATTTCGGATACATTAACAAGACGCGGCCCCACGGCCCCTTGGAATTACTAATTACCCACTACTTATTAGTAATTCTATTTCCTTTCCTTAATCCCATTATAAGGTCGCAACGTTGCACCGGTATAGATCTGGCGTGGCCGACCGATGGGCTCCTTGTTCTCGCGCATTTCTTTCCATTGAGCGATCCAGCCTGGAAGCCGGCCCATCGCGAACATGACGGTAAACATTTCCACCGGTATACCCAGGGCGCGATAGATTATTCCTGAATAGAAGTCGACGTTGGGATAAAGTTTGCGCTCCACAAAGTATGGATCTTTCAACGCAGCCTCTTCCAGCTTTTGTGCGATTTCAAGCACGGGATCATTTACGCCCAGTTTCTTCAGTACATCGTCGGCTGCCTTCTTGATGATCTTGGCCCGAGGATCGAAATTCTTATACACGCGGTGGCCAAAGCCCATGAGCCTGAAACCGCTGTTCTTGTCTTTCGCCTTGTTGATCCATTTCTCCGTATCGCCGCCGTCCTTCTTGATATTCTCCAGCATAACAATCACCTCCTGGTTCGCCCCGCCGTGGAGAGGCCCCCAAAGTGCGTTGATGCCAGCTGAGATAGAGGAGTAGATGCTGGCCTTCGATGAACCCACGATGCGCACGGTTGAGGTTGAACAGTTTTGCTCGTGATCGGCGTGGAGGATGAGTAACTTATCGAGCGCATCGGAGATAATAGGATCAACCTCGAAGTCTTCGGCTGGAAGAGAGAACATCATCTTCATAAATCGTCCACAATAGTCCAGCTTGTTGTCCGGATAATTTACGGGATGTCCGACGGCATTCTTGTAAGCCCAGGCAGCAAATGTTGGCATCTTGGCAAGCGAGCGCACGATGCTCAGGTTCACACCCTCAACAGAACGATTCGGATCCAAAGATTCCGGGTAAAAAGCTGTCTGAGAGCAAAAGAGAGAGGCTAACACGCCCATCGGATGGGCGGTAGACGGAAAGCCATCGAGGATCTTCTTCACGTCTTCGTGAACGAGTGTGTGCGTCTTGATATCGTGGCTGAATTTGTCATATTGTTGTAGTGTGGGGAGCTCGCCATAAATGAGGAGATAGGCTACTTCGAGGAAGTTCGATTTTTCGGCCAACTCTTCGATGGAATATCCACGATATCGAAGAATACCCTTGTCGCCATCGAGGAAGGTAATGGCGCTCTTGGTGGCACCTGTATTCTTGTATCCAAAATCTAAGGTGATGGCGCCAGTCTTCTCCATCAACTCACTAATATCAATAGCCACTTCATTCTCACTTCCAACTACCAATGGCAATGTATACGACTTACCGTCGATGATCAATTCAGCTGTTTTGGACATTTTCTAAAAGAATTTATGCAAGTTTTAAATATACAGGGTAAAGGCTTGTTTGGAAAAAGATTGACAAAAAAAAGCTGTTTTTGTCAATAATGGCTCAATATTACGCGCAGACCTGCACGTCCGGAACCGATCGCTATCACTTTTGTATTAGCGGAAACCGCGCGCGGCAGGGTTGCTTCTATAGACCTCATTTTCAACAGATTGTTGATAACGCCATCGCGGATAGTATTATTCGCAGAAAAGGTGCCTGTTGCTGCCTTACGATTGCGCCGTTCGCTGCTTCTTAGGGAGTTTGTCGTGTTTATGGCCAGGGAATTTCAAAGTTGCGCGAGAAATCCGCGAGAAGGGTTGTTGCGACCCGAAATTACAACGAAATTATGCGACGAGTGCCGCATCGTCGAAGACTGACGTATTGGCGAAAAAAAATGTCGTTCACATACGCTGATGTCAACAAACGGGAAAACGAAGTCTAAGACATATTTCTTCGTGCTATGTTGCGCGCTTGAGTGGACGGGTAGATGGGTGATGCGTAAAAATGCGTTGTGGCTGTGGTGCCTCTTGTTGTGTGCAGGCCAGGTAAGGGGGCAGCAAGCTATCGATAGCCTGAGGCAGTTATTACTCGATCTGAACGATCATCGGCAGCGCGTTGACGTTCTGCTCGATCTGTCCACGCGACTGTATGACGTCGACGTGGCGGAAGGGTACAAGTATGCTTCAGATGCACGCGACGAGTCGGCCACTATGAAATACGAGCGTGGCGAGCGGCTTGCCCTTATTCTCATCGCTTATCGCTACGTTTGCAGCGGCGACTTCCGACAAGCCATCGAGACGTATGAGCAGTCCGACGCCCTGGCCTCTACACAGGATGACATACTTGCCTACTCGTATGCCAGCCGGGGCAATGTATATCGCTCCCTCGCCCAATACGATTCATCACGCTATCTCTATACGCAGGCCACCAAAGTACTGGAAAAGCACCCCAATTCAAGATATCTCGCTTATGCATACAAGAATCTTGGCCGGCTGGAAGTGATCCTTTGGCACAACAAGGATGCTGAATTTTACTACAGGAAGGCGCTATCCATTTACGAATCGGAGAATCGCGCTAGTGGCCAGGCGGAATTGTGGTTTCTTTTGTCGGAGGTGAGCAAGAATCTCACAGACTATGATCAGGCCGCAAAATTTCAGCTTAAAGGTTGCGGCATCGCGGATTCGAACGATTCTGAATACCTCACCCTGGTTTGTCACCGAAACCGGGGCGATTATTATTATCACCTTGGAGAATATCTCAAGTCCCTTGACGAACTTTTTAAGGCCCTCGATATCCTGCGCGTTCGCGACCAGCCTCAGGTGCTCGCCGGGTTGTATAACCAACTGGGTGAAGTATACGATGCGCTGGGGCAGTACGATGTGTCTTTGGAGTATTACCTCGATGCCCTGAAGATCTGGGAGCGCATGGGCGTTAAATACGAGATGGCAAAGTTGTTTAGCGAGATCGGATGGATCTACAAGAACCAACTGAACTTCGCGCAGGCAAAAGCCTACATGGAACGCTCACTTACCCTGCGGCAAGAGATCAAGGATGAGCATGGAATATCAAACAGTTACAACGTGCTCGGTGTATTGTATTACCAGGAGAAGCGGTACGACAAGGCGCTCGATTATCTCAACCGCTCATTGGAAATCCGCACGCGCATAGGTCATCGCGAAGGAGTGTCGGCTTGCATCTTCAATATGGCCGCCGTTTACGAAGACCTGGGGCAACTCGACAAAGCACTCGATTATCAGTTTCAGGCCCTTGAGATCGACGAACGTATTGGAAATAAACAGGGGCTCAGCATTTCCTACAATCAGATCGGGCAGTTGTACACCAAGACGCATAATTTTCCTGAGGCGTTAAAGTTTCTCCTTAAGTCTCGCGAACTCGCGCGCGAAACCGGATCCAAGAACCTCATCATGACCAATCGCCTTATCCTTTCGAAGTACTATGAGGAGAAGGGCGATTACAAAGCCGCGTTGCAGTACCATCGAAGTTATGCCGATATCAACGACAGCATCTACAGTGAAGGGAATGCCATGAAGCTGGCGGAGATGCAGGCCCTTTATCAAATGGAACAGAAGGATCAGCAGATCGAACTGCTCAATCAGAATAAGGTAATTCAGATGGATCAAATCAAACTCCAACGCGCACAAATAGGCCAGCAGCGCATCATTATTATCGGTGGACTTGTAGGCCTTATCCTGGTTTGCATCTTTGCCTACAAAACTTACCAGTATACCCTGCGTATGCGGAGGGCCAACTACGAGATATTCGAGCAAAAGGAAGAAATCCAGGCGCAGTCCGAAGAGTTGATTGAAGCCAATCAAACCATAGCCAGCATCAACCGCGATCTTGAAGAGAAGATCGGCGCACGGACGCTGGATCTTCGCCAGGCCTATAAGGAACTCGATACATTTTTTTATCGCTCATCGCACGACTTCCGCCGACCTATTACAACTTTCCTGGGACTCGCAGAGGTGGCAAAAATCACCGTGAAAGATCCGAATGCCCTTGAGCTGTTCGCGAAGGTGAGGGAAACGGCGAGCAATCTCGATAAGATGCTGGTAAAGCTGCAATCCATCAGCGATGTAGGAACGCAGCAGTTAGTATATAAGGAAGTTATGCTGAAAGAGATTGTCGACAGCGTGCTGGACGGTTTCAAGAATGAGCTTACGCGTGGCGGTCTCAAGGTCACGACTTCGGTAGATCTGAATACGTCGTTCTTTTCATATCCCGCAATGATCCGCATCATCGTCGAAAACCTGGTGGAGAATTCTATTGCGTTTGCGTCGATGCTCGATCCCTCCATTGACATCCGGGCTTACGGCATGAGCGATAATGTAATAATCAAAGTGCAAGACAACGGACAGGGTATTGATCCGACACTTCAGGGGAAGGTGTTCGACATGTACTTCCGCGGCAATGAGCGATCGAAAGGCAACGGACTTGGCTTGTATATTGTGAAGAAGGCGGTACAAAAGCTGAATGGTTCGATAGAGCTTACGTCTTCCATCGGTGGTGGGTCGACGTTTAAGATTGTGCTGCCGAACTCGCTGATGGGAATGGAGAATTAATTGACTTCCGTTCACCGAGAATTTCCCGGATAGTGTAGCATCGTTCAGCGTAAGTATGTTACTTTGTCTCGCGTATGGTACAGAAGGTACTGCCCCGGCTACAACGGCACTGGTGAGCGCTTTCTCGATGAACTCCTTCGCGATTTGTTGGATTGATTTGCCATTGCATTGAAGGTGTTTGAATTTTTTTAGGTTACGATTTTGTACATTCTAACGTTGCCTGCCATCGTGAAGTTGAATAGACGGCAAAACCCTAATTTCAGACGAAATGACACTGAACTTTTTACGCAGCACAGACATCGCTATTGATCTCGGTAACACGAACACAGTGATGAGCGACAATTGCAGGATAATGCTTTCGCAGCCTTCGTACATCGTGCTTGACCCTGAAAGCCAGGCGGTGCGTGCGGTGGGGGAGATGGCGTACAACATGTTCGAAAAGAGCCCTGATAACTTGCTCCCGGTCAAACCCCTCAAGGGAGGCGTGATAGCCGATTACGAATGTGCCATTAAAATGATCCGGCAGATGGTGACCGATATTTCGCCGCGCAAGTCTTTCTTTTCCGGCTATAATCATATCATTTCGGGTATTCCGTTTTTTGCCACTTCGGTTGAGCAACAGGCGCTGCGTGACGCGCTAGGCCAGTTCAATTCGCGCCGCATGTATATGGTATACGAACCGTTGGCCGCCGCACTGGGTATTGGCCTCGACATCACGACACCGGAGGGCAAAATGCTCGTAGACATAGGTGGAGGGATTACAGAGATCGTCGTCATCTCTTTGTCAGGCATAGCCGCCTTTCAATCGGTGAAAGCTGCAGGCGATATGTTTGACGTTGAAATTCAGGACCACTTCCGGAAGATGTACAACATGGCGATTGGCATCAAGACGGCCGAACTCGTGAAGATAGGAGTAGGGGCTGTAATGGATAAGATCGCTGATCCGCCGCAACCCATGCAGGTTCGCGGAAAGGATTTGATCAGAGGCATCCCCGTGGTCCGGACGATTGGTTATCAGGAGGTCGCACGCATCCTCGACAAGTTCCTGGTCGCCATAGAGAACGCTGTGATTCAAACACTGGAGTCATGCCCGCCAGAGCTGGCTGCCGACATTTATGAAGGTGGAATTCACATCACGGGAGGGAATGCATTGCTGCGCGGTATGCGCGAGCGCTTCGAGAAACGCCTCAATCTGCCAATCCACATCGATTCCCAACCCCTTCTTTCAGTCAGCAAGGGCGTAGCCCAGACGTTGGGAAATACGAAGCGGTATGAGTCGATATTGATGGAGTGAAATTAACAATTGACAATCAGGGACGGGTCTATCGACCCCGACAACAGCAAAAAAGGGACCGGCAGGTCCCTCGATAATTGTAAATTGTCAATTGTGAATTGTCAATTCTATTGTGATCTAGGCCTCCTATAATAAGCCTTCCGTTTCGTCGTGTAGAGTTTGTGATAGAAGTCAGCAAACACGAGGTTGGGCAAATAGTATTGCAACGTAATGTTGGCAATCATATAACCATCATTCTTTCCGGGATTGCCCCGCTTGCCTGCAATTGTGCGCCTGTCCTCCCGCGGGCGATTCTCGCCTTCCCGACGATCAGAGAAGTAGTAGCGCTCACCTTCATCGGGTTTGATATCCGCGTATCGCGTACTGCTGGCATCGTCAAGGTAGTCGGAGAAAGTAAATCGATATCCCGCCTCCACCAGTATATTAAAGAACGGATCGATCTTGATTCGCGCGCCAAGGCCAACCGGCAGGACCAGTTGAACCCGACTGTATTTGACATTTTCGGTGCGAAGGGGCTGGAGTGCCGTCCAGTCTCCGTTGGCGGCCTTGGCCTTAGGGTTCATATACATCACAGCAAAGCCTCCGAAAGCGTGGAAGTTCAAGGCTGAGCGCTGATAGAAGCGCTGACCCATCGGGCTGAGATTATAGACTCCCAGAAATGCCAGCTCAACGTTGTTGGACCTGAAGTGAAGGTTGCGCTCGGCACGATCATCGTCGGCGTCGGCATCATTGCCATAAAGCTGAAACCAGGTGAGGTCCGTTCGCACACTAATGCGGCTAGTGAGGTACATTTCCGCACCGGCGGCGATATTTGGCCTCAATCGGCCAAGCTCACCAGGGTTCACCATTTCACCGTAATAGTTCGCCGTTCCTGAGCCTAAGCTCACGAGGAAATTACGCTCTCTGCGAAGGGCAAAAAAGCTCTGGGAATACGTAGTCAAAGGTATCACGAGGGATGCCACCAAAAGCGCTACGATTGATTTTTTCATTCCGGTTAAAGGCCTTATCGTCTAAATATAAGAAAAATCGGGCCAGATGTAAACAACCACCGCAATCGGCAAACCTGGCCCGATGAGAAAATCTATTTCAGGACATCTTTTACGCGTTGCGCCGCATCCTTCAACACGATGGCGGAGAACACCTTCAGACCTGATTGCTCGATAATCTTGGCTCCCTCTTCCGCATTTGTCCCCTGCAGCCTGACGATTATGGGCACCTTGATATCCCCGATCTTTTTATAAGCTTCAACCACACCATTTGCCACACGATCGCAGCGAACGATTCCACCAAATATGTTGATCAGGATTGCCTTCACATTGGGATCCTTCAGGATGATGCGGAACCCGGCTTCAACTGTTTCGGCATTTGCTCCACCCCCTACATCGAGGAAGTTAGCGGGTTCGCCGCCAGACAATTTGATAATGTCCATAGTTGCCATGGCCAGCCCGGCACCATTCACCATACAGCCCACGTTGCCGTCGAGCTTCACATAGTTAAGGCCTGCCTTGCCCGCTTCAACTTCTAAAGGATCTTCTTCCGTGATATCGCGGAGCTCGGCAAGGTCTTTATGACGATACAAGGCGTTGTCATCCAGATTCACTTTTGCATCGACAGCGAGAATACGATTGTCAGAGGTTTTTAGCAGCGGGTTGATCTCGAACATCGACGCATCGAGTCCCAGATATGCCGCGTATAACGAGTTAATGAATTTAACGCCCTCTTTGAAAGCATTCCCTTCCCAGCCCAAAGCAAAAGCAAGTTTGCGCGCCTGAAAACCCTGCAGACCTATCGCGGGATCAATCCATTCTTTAATAATCTTTTCGGGATGCGTATCGGCTACCTCTTCAATGTTCATGCCCCCTTCAGTAGATGCCATGATAACGGGACATCCTTTTGAGCGGTCGAGCAGAATGCTCATATAATACTCCTTCGGCTGATGCTCGCCAGGATAATAGACGTCCTCGGCGATCAGCACTTTGTTCACCTTCTTACCTTCGGGCCCGGTCTGATGCGTTACGAGCGTTCCACCCAATATAGCCTTCACCTTCTCCGGAACCTCGTTCATGCTCTTGGCGAGCACGACACCATGCGAACCAGTTTCCTTGACCTTGCCCTTTCCACGTCCTCCGGCATGTATCTGCGACTTAATGACAAACCATTTCGTGCCCGTTTCTGCCGCTAACTCCTTGGCCGCCTGGATGGCACTATCTGGAGTATCCGCAACAATCCCACGTTGTATGGTGACGCCATACTTCTTGAGAATTTCCTTGCCTTGATATTCGTGGATGTTCATGAATTTTTAGTTTGTTGCGAAACTAATTTATTTACGCTACTAATTCAAGGAAACAACTTATTTCATGCTCCAGGCAACCGGCCTTGAAAAATCGTACGGCGACCTCGCAGTACTCAAGGGAATAGACATTTCAATTGAACGAGGTGAGATCGTTTCGATTGTCGGCGCATCGGGCGCAGGCAAGAGTACCTTGTTGCATATACTGGGCACGCTCGATACACCCGATAAGGGCAAGGTGGTCATACACAACAAGGATGTGTTCAGCCAGTCGGCCAAAAATCTGGCTTCGTTCAGAAACAAGTCGATTGGGTTCGTGTTTCAGTTTCACAACCTGCTGCCCGAGTTTACAGCCCTCGAGAATGTGATGATACCGGGTTTGATTGCATCTGGGGATGAACGCAAGGTGAGAGATCGTGCAAACGCACTACTGGAGATGCTCGGTCTGAAGGAGCGCATACAGCACAAGCCTTCCGAACTTTCCGGGGGAGAGCAGCAACGTGTTGCCGTAGCACGAGCCATGATCAACGCACCCGATCTTATTCTGGCAGATGAACCCAGTGGAAACCTGGATTCTAAAAATGCAGTGGACCTCCACAATCTGTTTTTTCAGTTGCGAAAGGATATTGGTCAGACATTTGTCATTGTCACGCACAATGAACAGCTCGCTTCAATGTCTGATAGAAAAATAGAGTTGAAAGATGGCAGGATAAAATCTGGCTGAACAGCAACATGTACTGAGGAGTTTTGATCCTCAGTCATGATCGCTGGCTAGAAAAAAATTGAAGCAAAAAAAAGGAAGAAGATCACACCGTTCTCCAACACTTCCCGATCCTCTTCCTACTCCCTAACCTTTAATAAACTAAACATCCAATTGCCGATACAAATGTAATGCGTACCACGGGGGGTATGCTGGTCGAATAACTGTAATATGTCAGTCATGTAAGAATTGCTTCTAAGTCTGACCGATGTGGCTTAAAAATGAATGACGAAGTGCCGTAATGGAAGTTGCATGCGATTGCAGGTGAAATAGGCAGCGTGTTAGAATCAACGGGTGTGGGGCTTTATGGATAAGAGTATAATGGACTTGAGTTCAGTTATTTATAGGTGCATGGCTCTAGAAAAGAATTAGTAATCGCGGAGCTGGCGCAAGCTGGCGCAAGTCTTCCGAGGCGCATTTAGAAGCGCAGGTTCATCACCATCTTTTGCAAGGTGAATGGGAAGACTTGCGCTAACGTCGGGGCCAGTCTTCAGACTGGCATTTGGTTCATCACCAGATTATAAGCCGCACAAGTCTCCCGCCAGGTTCATCGCCATCTTTTGCAAGGTGAATGGGAAGACTTGCGCTAACTGTGCGCTAACTGTGGCCTCCCAATTACTCATTACTCATTACTAATTGAGTTTCCGCCTGCTCGACTTCCACGTGTCCGCGATCATTGATTCTTAACAGATTAACCGGCACGAGTTCATTGACGAGAATAGGATCGTATTTGGCCGCTACTCGCACGTAGTTCTCGGTGAAGC
>DATHKA010000032.1:0-7502 GCA_035489615.1 Chryseolinea sp. | reverse complement strand
ACGGAGGTATGGACGACCGCAGCGAAGTTTATGGTACCGCAGGAGTCGTCTATGCCGACCTGTTCATCGGAAACTCGGCCCTCACGTATAGCAAGAATGGCTACGGCTATGCGATGGAAAAAGCGGATACTACGGCGGGCTGGAGCTTCACCGTATTCGAAGAGGTTTTTAACCAGGGCTATCCACATGAACTGAAGCATTTTATTGAATGCGTAAGAGAAAACAAGGAGCCGCTTGTGACGGGCGAGTTAGGACGCAAGGTATTGGAAGTCATTTATGCAGCCTATGCATCAGCGGGTCAAGGACGAAAAATATCATTGCCTTACCACCCCCAGGTTAAGCGTCCAGTCGATCTCTGGCTGGAGCCTGGCGCGCCGTGGCAAAAGTAATCGAAATCAAGAATCAGAGAAATTGATTGCCGCGGACAGATTACGTCCAAAGGAGATGCATTCATTTTTAGCTACTGCGTACTAGCTGGACGTGAGCCGGAATGTGTGCAGGTATTCCCGGTAGGTATAACTAATCCTGAGCGAATGGATGTCGCAAATCTTTTTTACGATGGCCAGCCCCAGGCCAAGTGAATTGGACGCTTGGTTTTGCTTCTGGAAACGCTCGAACAATACGCCAGGATCTCCTTTCAATGCTTCGCCGCTATTCTCGATAACGAACTGATGATCGTCAATCAGAATGTCTATTTTACCCTGCCCTGCATTGTGTTTAACGGCATTGGTGAGCAGGTTGGTGAACAACACGTCGGCCAGTGTGCCGTTCATTTCCAGTCTGAGCGATCCGGCCTGACTAATGGAAACGGTGATGCCCTTCAGCGTGAATATTTCTTCGATGGACGCAAGCTTTGCATCAATCAATGCATTCACATCTACGACTTCGCGTTCATAAAACTGGCCATTTTCTATCTTGGAGAGCAGCAAAAGGGCGTGATTCAGGCGCGACAGCCGAAGGGTTGATTCATGAATGTCCTGGATCCATGACATCTGGTTCGTGGAAACATTTCTTTCCTGAATGAGTTCCTCCACGCGACTGTTGATAAGCGCAAGAGGTGTCTGGATTTCGTGCGATGCATTTTCTGTGAATTCCTTCAGATTCCTGTAGTCGCGCGAGATCTTTTCGGTCATCTTTACCAGCTCCGAATTTAACTCGTTGAATTCGAAAATGGGCTCAGGCGTTAAGCTCAGCGCAGAACCATTGCTTACATCAAATGCTTTCGCCTTTGCCAGGGTTTGATAAAACGGTCGCCAAAGGACCTTTGAGAATCGGCGCTGAAAGATGTAAAGCAATGCCAGTCCAACGCTGAGCGTAACCAGCATTGCCAGGGTGATGGATTTGAGCAATGACACGGACTCAATAAGGGACTTCCTGATACTCACCTTATACAACTCCCCGCCTACTGCACAGTAAAAAGTGTGCTCACGGAACGGGATCAACTGTTGATTGTATCGATTGTCCATCAGCGTATCTTTGAAAAGCGGGAGAGACTTCAGCGTATCGGATACTGATATCAACGTGATTTTATCCTCAACAAAATAGCAACTCTCTTCCCAAACTCCGTGTAGCCGGACGTAGTGCTCAAAGTCCCGTCGCTCTACCTTTAGCCGATCCTCAACTTCCCGATAGATCATGCGTTCAACCAAAACGTAAAAGCTGCTCGCAATCACGACATAGGTGAGCAATGAAAAAGCGATGTAGTAGAGATTGGTTCGTCCGAGGAGTTTCAATTTGCGCCAAATTTATAGCCGATGCCGTATATCGAATGTATGTATTCCGCACATCCACCATCGGTGAGTTTCTTGCGCAGATTCTTAATGTGAGAGTACAGGATGTCAAAGGAATCTACTGAATCAATATTGTCACCCCACAGGTGCTCTGCCATGGACGCCTTGGTGAGCGCAATATCAACGTTCGACATAAAAAACAGGAGCAAATCATATTCTTTCTTCGATAACGATATTTCAGTATCACCCACGAACACGCGCCGTGTGTTGTAGTTGACCCTGAGCTCCTGGTAAGCTATCTCGTTGTTTCCGCCGAAGTGACGACGGCGCAGGATGGCCTTCACGCGTGCATTCAGCTCCGAAAGGTGAAAGGGCTTCGTCAGATAATCGTCTGAACCAATTTCCAGGCTTCGAATGCGATCTTCCAGAGCATCGCGTGCGGAAATAATGATGATGCCGGACTTAGCTTTGAGTCGTTTCAATATCTCAACGATGTCGAAGCCGGTTCCATCGGGCAGGTTGATGTCTACCACCACACAGTCATAAGCATAGAGATTAACCTTTTCTACTGCGGCGTCGTAAGAAAATACCGACTCCACGACAAATCCTTCTTTGCTCAGGTACGAGGCGATGCTTTCTGCCAGGATAGGTTCGTCTTCTATAATCAGAATTTTCAAATGAATACGTGTTTAATGTCGTAAAAATAGGATTCGATTCTGAAAACATTCCGTAGACGCGTGATTTTGGTGGCTTCCCAGATTTTTCCAGAATCGGATCCTAGACTTGCATCGTTGACAGATCGAAAAATCATGAAACGAACGGTATTCTACACATTATTGCTCATGCTGGTACCCGCAGCGCTAATTCAGGCACAACCCATCGACCTGCCCACCGCGCTGGAGCAAAGCAAGGTTAACTATCCGCTTTTGAAAGCACGACAAATGGATGTGCAGAGCGCAGATCAGGATGTTCTGGCTGCGAAATCTGAGTACATACCTCGGCTGGCAGTGCAACATCAATACACCTATGGAACAAGCAACAGCGTGGCCGGTTCATTTTACCCGAACCCGGCGGTCATTTCCCCTTCAGGTGGTATTCGTGCTGAAAACACCTACGTGGCCACCTGGGGAAGCTTTACAAGTACGCTGATGGAATGGAATGTTTTTAACTTTGGAAGAGTGTCGGCTAATGTATCGGCGGCCAAGGCCGGACTTGCTTCAACACAAGCCGCCTACGAGAATGAATTGTTTCAGCACCAGGTGCGCGTAGCCGACGCCTACCTGCTTGCCTTGATCGCCAACCGGCTTACCCGCATCCAGGAAAGTAACTTGCAGCGCGCGCGTCGTTTCAAAGAAGTTGTTGGCGCGGGCGTGCGATCGGGTATGCGCCCAGGGGTAGATAGTTCGCTCGCGAATGCAGAATATACGAAAGCAGAAATGCTCGTGCTGGAAACGACTCGCAATGCCCAGACACAGCTGCTTCAATTAGCAGAGTTCTCAGGCGTAATAGGCAATACGCTGCCCGCACCCGACAGCATGAGATTCTTTAGCGGATTGCCGTTGCTTCCAGACACGTCGACGACTTCATTAAACCCCATTCTTAGTTTATACGATGCCCGCGCGCGCCAGTCAGCCGCCCGGAGTACCGCCATCCGTCGATCATACCTTCCATCAATTTCGCTGGTAGGAGCCGCCTGGGCACGTGGTTCAGGCATCTCGCCCGCCGACGACTCGTTTCACACCAGTTTTAATGACGGAACGGAGTATAGCGCATACAATTATATGTTCGGTGCTTCGACGCGTTGGAACCTGACGGATATCATACCGATCAGCCATCGCTATCGCAGCGAACGTTACCACTATGCGCGAGACCGCGAACAATACAACGACCAACGACTAAAACTACAACGGCAGCGTCGCGAATCGGAGATTCACTACGCGTTAATGCTCGAGCAAGCTTCACGAGCACCGGTCCAATTGGCTGCGGCGCAACGGGCGTACCGACAGGCGTCGGCCCGGTACAGCAGCGGTCTGACAGACCTGCCCACCATGCTGCAAAGCATGGTGACCTTAAGTCGGGCCGAAGCTGACATGGCCATTGCCTACAGCAACACATGGCGGGCCCTTTTGGCGATCGCTGCCGCGAAAGGCGACTTGAACATTTTTCTCCAGGCAATCCAATAGTTAATAACTAATCACCGCCAACGCGGTGCCAACACGCAGGCTATGTACCAACTCATTCGAAGTGCCTTACGCAAACCGATATCCGTGATGGTTGGCATCATTGCCATCGTATTCTTCGCGTTGCTGTCGATGCGCAGCATTCCCGTCGATATCTTTCCTGACCTCGACCTGCCGACCATCTACGTCGTGCAGCCATACGGCGGCATGGCTCCTGATCAAATGGACGGATTCATTACCACCCGCTATCAGGACCACTTTCTGTATGTATCCGGCATTCGCGACGTCGAAGTGAAAACCATTCAGGGGATGTCGCTGATTAAATTGCAATTCTATCCCGGCGCCGACATGGCGCAGGCCGCAGCTGAAGTTGCCAACAATATTTCTCGCGCGAAAGCCTACATGCCTGAAGGCACCGTGCCGCCTCAAGTGATACGTTTCGATGCCAGCTCAGTGCCTGTCGGACAACTCGTGTTTTCCAGTACCTCGAGGTCACTTAACGAAATTCAGGACTTTGCTTCATCGCGCGTTCGTCCCATGTTCTCCAAGATCGAAGGCGTGTCCAGTCCGCCGCCCCTTGGCGGAAACCAGCGGACTATTGTGATCCGTCTGGATCCGCAACGGCTACGAAGCTACAACCTGACACCGGAAGAAGTTATCCGGGCAGTGGGAAACACGAACCAGCCGTCGCCAGCGGGCAATATCCGCATCGGGAATCGAACCCTGATGACGCCAGTGAACTCGCTCATTGATAAGCCAGCCGATTTTCTCGACGTACCCATTCGCACGGGCGCTGGCCCTACGGTCTTCATCCGCGATATTGCGACAGTCGAAGACGCGGCCGACATAACGGTGGGCTATGCGCTGGTTCAGGGCAGACGCGCCGTCTACATTCCCGTCGTAAAAAAATCAGACGCGTCGACGTTGTCGGTGGTTAACAACATTCGTGCGGCGTTGCCTCTCTTGCAAAATGCCGTTCCCGAGGATGTCAAGATCACATACGAATTCGATCAATCAACCTACGTTACCAACGCCCTCAAGAGTCTTGTCACTGAAGGAGCACTCGGCGCACTGCTTACGGGCCTGATGGTGTTCCTCTTCCTACGCGACTGGAGAAGCGTGATCATTGTGGTGATCACCATTCCGATATCTGTATTGAGCGCAATCATCTTGCTGCATCTCTTCGGACAGACTATCAATATCATGACGCTGAGCGGGCTGGCATTGGCGGTCGGGATTCTTGTCGATCAGGCAACGGTGAGTATCGAGAACATCCACCAGCACCTGGAAATGAAGAAGTCCAAAGCCCAGGCAATCTGGGATGCTTGCAAGGAAATTGCCTTTCCTGAATTCCTGATCCTGCTGTCGATTCTTGCGGTATTTGCTCCAGCGCTGGTCATGCAAGGAATACCCAAGTCTATGTTCCTTCCACTTTCATTGTCCGTGGGCTTTGCCATGATATCCTCATTTCTGTTGTCGCAAACCTTCGTGCCTGTATTGTCGAGCTGGTTGTTGAAAGATCACCGCCATCACGACGCAACGCTTGCCCTGGACAGCGACGAAACCCGAAGTATGATTCAGGAAAGTCATGAGCTGAAACCGCTAAGGGGATTTGAAAAATTCAAACATCGCTATCTGCTGATATTGAACAAGGTCATCGCCCGAATTCGCATCTACACGGCAGCCTATCTTATTGGAGCGATGTGTCTTATCGGTCTTTCCTTTTACGTAATTGGAACGGACATCCTTCCACACGCCAACAGCCGGCAATTCCAGCTTCGTATTCGAGCGATTGACGGTACACGGGTAGAACGCACGGAAGAGACGACGCTGAAGGTGCTCGGGCTGATCCGTGACGAAGTAGGTGCCGAACAGGTAGACATCACATCTGCGTATGTGGGAAATGTCCCTACCAGCTACGGCACGTCGCAGATCTTCGTTTTCAATAGTGGTCCGCACGAGGCTGTGATCCAGGTGGCGCTTAACGAAGACTTCGATGTTTCTATGGATGAATTGAAAGAGCGACTGCGGGCGCGCATTGGGAAGGCGCTGCCCAGTCTTCGCCTGTCATTCGAACCCATTGAACTCGTAGACAAAATTATGAGTCAGGGCGCGGCCACGCCGATCGAAGTAACAGTCGCCGCCAAAGACATCAAGGTAGCCGCGCAGTTTGCCGGAAAGATCATGGCTAATATGCGAAAGATCGATTTTCTCAGAGATGTACAGATCGCACAACCCATGGCCTATCCTATTCTAAAAATTGATATGGATCGCGAGCGCGCCGGGCAAATGGGCGTCACGGCGACACAGGTTTCGAGATCTCTTGTCGCGGCCACTTCATCGAGCCGTTTCACTGATAAGAACTTGTGGCTCGACAACTCGAAAGGCCTCGCCTACCAGGTACAGATCCAGATCCCCGAATTTGAAATGACATCCGTTGACGATATCAAGAACATTCCGTTGCAGTCGGGACAGCAGCGTCCCACCCTCAACGATGTGGCTACCTTCTCTGAAGAAACGGCACCCGGCCAATACGATCGATCGGGACCCAATAGACTGGTAACCATCACGGCAAACCTTCAACGGATAGATCTTGGTGAGGCGGGTAAGGCGGTATCTAAGGCTATCGCTGATGCCGGCGAAGCACCGCGCGGGCTACTGGTCGAATTCAAGGGCCAGGTAAAATTGCTCGACGAAACGTTGAACAGTTTGCAAGGAGGGCTGATCATTGCCATTGTGATTATTTTCTTACTGCTGGCCGCCAACTTCCAATCCTTCAAACTATCACTCGCCATCCTCTCCTCTGTTCCTGCTGTGCTCGCCGGCAGTTTGTTAATGCTGCTGGCCTGCGGCGCCACGTTGAACCTGCAATCGTACATGGGCATGATCATGTCGGTTGGTGTCTCCGTGGCCAATGCGATCCTGATGATCACCAATGCAGAAAACCTGCGCCTTGAGCTGAAGAATCCCAGGGAGGCAGGCGTGTTGGCAGCCGGAAGCCGCATACGCCCGATCCTCATGACAAGCATTGCCATGATCGCTGGCATGATTCCTATGGCCTCGGGTATGGGAGAAGGTGGCGATCAGGTGGCGCCCCTCGGCCAGGCGGTGATCGGCGGGTTGATCGCCTCCACACTCGTGTCATTGCTCATCCTGCCGGGTGTATTTATCATGGTTCAACGCAAGGCTTCGTATGTGTCAGTGTCGCTTGATCCGGAAGATGAGCAAAGTAAATTTTACAACAGTCAAAACAGCAAATAAGTATATGCGTTCCATTCAGTTAGCGTACCTGGTAGTTCTGACAATTGCCGTCACAGCGTGCGAGAAGAAGCGGGCAACCGAGAATACAGCAAATGCGTCAACCGTCGTCGAAGCGGCACTGGTTAAAAGCCTGCAGCCGTCACTGCCCATTGTTTTGCCGGGCGAATTGAAAGCGTGGAATCGCACGTTGATAGTCGCGAAGGTGAAAGGCTATGTGGGTAAGTTATACGTGGACAGGGGGACGCGTGTTAAGAAGGGACAGGTATTAGCCGAACTGGAAGCGCCAGAGGTCATTGCTGCCTTGAACGAGGCACGAGCCGAGGTTTCATCG
>DATHKA010000031.1:0-5678 GCA_035489615.1 Chryseolinea sp. | reverse complement strand
CTCATACCCCATGAAAGTATTCAAAACAACCAGCAACATTATCATCGAAGCCAACGGTCAGAAATACAATGCCGGCGAACACGACTGGGATACCTTTATCAACCGGGACAATCTCGCCACGCATCTGCGCGAACATTTGGGTAGCGCCAAACCGGTTACCGAAGAGTGGTTTTCCGCGCAGACGCTGGAAGCCCCGATCGGTTCGCAGGAGATATGGGCTGCCGGCGTAACATACCTGCGTAGCCGCGACGCGCGCATGGAAGAATCCAAAGATGCGGGCGGCGGCACCTTCTACGACAAAGTCTACGAAGCCGCGCGTCCTGAGATATTTTACAAGGGCACGCGCCATCGTACAGTCGGACCGTTGGGTAAGGTGCGCATCAGGCGGGACTCCACGTGGAATGTTCCTGAGCCCGAGTTGACTCTGTTCATTACGACAAACGGCTCCATTGTTGGCTATACTGCAGGAAACGATATGAGCTCCCGAAGCATCGAAGGAGAAAATCCGCTTTACCTGCCTCAGGCGAAAGTATACGATGGCTGCGCCGGTCTCGGGCCTTGCCTTTACGTGCCTGGCCACCCGATTGATGAAAATACGCGGATCACCCTGGATATTAAACGCGGAGGCAAATCGGTATTCAGCAATTCGCTTGCCATCACACAGATGAAGCGTAAACATGTAGAACTGGCAGGCTATCTGTTCATGGAATGCAGTTTCCCCACGGGCGCGTTCCTGATGACGGGAACGGGCATCGTTCCGCCAAACGATTTTACGGTAGCCACCGACGATGAGATCCTCATCACTATTGACAACATTGGTACCCTGGTGAACATTGTGGCCTGATCACCCGGTGACTGGTACTTTTTCTTGCTTATTCAGGTAGGCAGTTCTTGGTCGATTTCGACGCGGCCCGGCTGACTACAAACCCAATAATCCATCGATATGAATCTCACTGGCAAACATTTAATCCGCGGCACGCAACGCGCAACAGGAAATGAAACCTTCCCTTCCATCCAAGCAGCGACGGGAAACACCATGGACCATTCATTTTACGAGGCCACGGATGAGGAAATCAACGATGCCGTGATGGGTGCTGTGGATGCATTTGAAACATTTGCAGCCGTAACGCACGCCACGCGCGCCAGGTTTCTTCGAACGATCGCTCAAGAGATAGAATTTTTGGGCGACATGCTCCTTGAAACGGCAAGTCACGAAACGGGGCTGGGGCTTGAGCGACTCCGGGGCGAGCGTGGACGCACGATGAATCAACTAAACGCATTTGCAGCATTCATTGATGATAACGCGTGGCTGCGCATCATCATCGATCGCGCCGACCCTGAAAGGAAACCACTCCCTAAGCCTGACCTTCGACAGATGCAGGTGCCCATCGGCCCCGTAGCCGTTTTCGGCGCCAGCAACTTTCCCCTCGCATTTTCGGTGGCCGGCGGTGATACCGCTGCGGCACTGGCTTCCGGATGTCCGGTAGTATTCAAGGCGCACCCCGCACATCCGGCAACCTGCGAACTGGTAGCGATCGCTATTATGCGGGCGGTTGAAAAGTGTGAACTCCCGGCAGGCACGTTTTCCATGTTGCACGGCAGAAGCCACCGTGTAGGCGGGACGTTGGTTATGCATCCGAACATCAAGGCAGTTGCTTTCACCGGCTCGTTTCGGGGGGGCAAAGCCCTGTTCGATCAGGCTGTGCGTCGTCCTGAGCCGATTCCTGTATACGCTGAAATGGGAAGCGTAAACCCCGTACTGATTCTGCCGTCGATAGCGAAACGAAACCGGACCAATGTCGCCAAACAACTGGCGGGGTCTATAACGTTGGGCTCAGGGCAATTCTGTACCAATCCGGGTTTATTAATGCTCACGGGTGGCGAAGAGACGCAGGCGTTTCTCCGGGAGCTCGCAACCGAGCTTGCGGCCATTCAGCCTGCCACGATGCTCACATCGGCAATCTGCCAGGCGTACATTGATGGTATTCAGGCGCAACGCGGCGTTACCGGCGTACAAGCGCTCACGGAAGGTCCGTCAGCAAAACCTTCGCCGCATCTGGCCACCGTCTCTGCCTCTGACGCGATGAATCATGTCCATGTATTGGAAGAAGTATTTGGGCCATCGTCAGTGGCGGTCGTGGCCGATTCAATGGAAGAGCTTTTGAGCTTCTGTAAATCGCTGCCGGGTCAGCTAACGGCAACGGTACTGGGCGAGGAGTCCGAGATCAGTCAGGCCGCGCCTCTTATCGATGTTCTCAGGCAAAAGGTTGGTCGCATCATTTTCAACGGTTACCCTACTGGCGTGGAAGTTTCACCCGCGATGGTTCATGGCGGGCCCTACCCGGCTACCACCGATTCGCGCACCACGTCTGTCGGTACGACGGCGATTTACCGTTTCACCAGGCCAGTATGCTTTCAGAATTTTCCACAGAGCCTTCTGCCGGTGGAGTTGAGAGACTGAAAAATTGACAATTGACAATTGACAATTTGAGCCGCCCTATCGGGCGACTGAAAACCAGCGACAATCATTCGGGCCAGTGCTCGCGGTAGCAAGCGCCTTAATTGTCAATTGTTAATTGTCAATTTTTTCTCCAGCCACTCGTTCACCTTGTCCCGTTGTTCAGGGTACGTCCAGTGTCCCGTTTCCAGTGCGAGAAATAACTCTTTGGGGGCTGAGATTACATTGTAGGCAGCATACATGGATGTCGGCGGGCAGGTTTCGTCATTGAATCCCCACGAATAGAGTCCGGGCACCTTGAGTACGCGGGCAAAGTTCACGACATCGTAATAGGGCACGGTTTCCAGCTTCTCCTTAGTGTTGTGGACTGCCCCATTATTCTTGTCGAAGAGATGCGGCCAGCCCCCTGCCCTGCCCTGAAGATATCCTGTTACATCACTAAGCGCCGGATAAAATGCAGCCAGGTATTTCACGCGGGGATCCAGCGCTGCCGTTACTATTGACAACGCTCCACCCTGACTACCACCCGTGACCGCGAGGTGCACGCCGTCGAACTGTGGTAACGAATACAGAAAGTCATTGGCGCGCACGCATCCGAGGTACACGCGCTTGTAATAATACCGGTCGCGATTATCAAGATTGTAAGTGAAGTAGTCGCTAAGGGCACCAGAGCGCAGATCATTGTATACACCCGGGTCCAGGTTGACGGGAATACCATGTATTCCAATTTCCAAAGTAATGATCCCCTTCTCCGCCATGGCTACATCGCCGGCATAGGGTCGCACACCGGCACCGGGTACCTTCAACAAGGCGGGGTATTTGCCGGCTGCTTTGGGTACGCACAAAATGCCGTACACACGGGCACCGAGCTTGAAGTTTTGAATGTTCACCTGGTATACATTCACCTTTTCCGTACAACGCTCGGGTATTAAAGTCATTCGCGCGTCGAGCGGGATAGCGGCCAGGTCCTTCTTGGCTTGATCCCAGAAGGCAACAAAATCCGGCCTCTCGGCAACGGTAGGCCTGATGGACAAAGGGTCAAACCCCGCGGTGCCCAACCCCTTATAGGTTTTTCCATCCACCTGAACCTCTGCGGTGCAACGCAGGAAGCCGGCAGTCTTCATCGTGCCGCCGTTAACAGTCAAGACTCCTTTCGGAGCTGCGACCGCCTCCTTCTTGATTGTGGGTTCCATTTTTTCGAGCCCAACCTGGTAGCTAATGGTCGCGTTGTGCAGGGGGTTTCCATTTTGCAGTACCGAGATCGTGAAGGTGACCGGCTCGCCAGTTTTGTAGGTCCAGTCCGCGTGTTCCGGCGCGACGACGACCTTAATAAATTGTTCAATAGGTTGCGCCTGCAGGCAGGTGAATGCTAAAAGCAGAAACAGGCCTGCGAACGACGAGCGTACGGAGATGTGATTAGACTTCATGATTATAGACAAAAAGAAATTTGATGAATCGATGCTACCGGCGTACCATAACCGGCCGCTTAATATACAACTTAGGTCCTGCGTATCGCCGGCAATTACAAGACCGGCAAGACTATGGTGTCTACGTCCGCAACGATGGTAAGGCTTCGTTTGGCGATGACATAATATCACTTATCGACAAACTCCGTAAGATTTCGGTGAATAAGTTGACTTCGACAGATAATACACTCAAATTCATCCATTCAATTTTTTAGTCGCGGAACAACCCCTGTGATACCCACGCGGGGGCTCTTATAGCAGTTCTGCATTGGCGATAATTTTTTATTAAACCTATGGTTATACCCCAGGAGGCTGTCTTTCAAAACAGAAGGCATGCGGCTTTTTTGCTAGGCGAGCGATTGTTGGAGTATCGAAATACCGACAACGTGGTAGTCGCCGTCCCCGGTGGAGGTATACACATGGGTGCCTACCTTTCCGAATTGCTTAATCTGCCACTGGATGTGATGCCCTGCCGGAAGATCAAACATCCGGCTGATCCTCAAAAGACCATCGGCGCCGTCAGCATCGGCACCGTGGTATTGCCGCAACAGGACCGTAGCCTCCCACAAGATTATATTTATCACCAGATTCAACTCCTTCAACATGTAATCGACATGCAGGCTCGTCACTATGCGGCTGCGCGTCCCACGCTGTCGTTTGAAGGAAAGACCATCATTGTGGTGGATGACTTATTGCTTACCGGCGACAGCGTACTGGCCTGCGTGAAGGCAATCCGAAAGCGCAATCCGTACAAGATCGTGGTGGCTGTTCCGAATGTAACGCCAGCGGCCACTGAACTCATCTCCGGATCGATCGATTCAATCGTCTATCTCACGATTGAACCCAACGCCGCGGCCCACCTTTATGCCGAATTTCCCTCCGTATCCGAAGAAGAGGTGATCGACATCCTGCGACAGCGCTCCAACGCCCTATTGCCTACTACTGTATTGTAAACTCGACGTGATGTTGGCGCCACGGGCACGCATCAACCTTCGCATAACCAATTTTCATAATACTGAACTCAGGTAAAGAATTCGGCGCAGGTGACGAGGTCCGTTTGACAGGCGTGCTGGTCAGCGTCATTTATTTGATACCTTCCTCAAAGAAATCGTCCAGTCACTTCCGCTAAGCACGTGGTACGTTTCAGAAAAGTTTCCCATGTTAACGGCTAATGAAAAGTTTAGCAAACTATTAAAATACCCAAGCGTCGTGCCTTCTTCCACCGCAGCGAAAGTAGCCACATAACGGACACGCTGATCAAACACCAACTTTCCCTTGTTCAAAATTCGCACCTGCAACCATTCGCCAACGCCGACACCGAGCTCGTTGAACGTGGTCCTGTCGATGTTCGTCCATACGTTACCATATTGAATATCCAACACGGGAATGCCACCCCTGACTTCCTGGTTACCGAAGACAGCCTTTTGATAGGGGATGCGAATTACCTCACCCGTGTAAAGCGGACCTACTTCGTCGAACGAGATGATACCCGAGGCAAGGCGTGCCCCCGTGTAGGCATAAACATCACGGCCATGGAATGTATATGACTCGCCGGAATTTTTGAGCCTGTTCTTCGCCTCGTCTATTTCCCTGACCTGATCGATGCCTAGTGACTCGGCAACGTGCGTAAGCGTCCCGTTGTCGGGCGTGACAATAAAATGCCCCGATTTCGTCCTGGCAACAACCGAGCGACGCGATGAGCCGACACCCGGATCAACGATCGATACAAACACCGTCCCTTTCGGCCAATATCC
>DATHKA010000030.1:0-32642 GCA_035489615.1 Chryseolinea sp. | reverse complement strand
AACGATCCAACATTTGTCGAAGCAGCCCGTGTGCTGGGCGAGCGAATGACCAAAGAGAATGATGCAAGAGATGGCATCGTCACGGCCTATCGCCGCCTTACCGGTCAAACTCCTGGTGAGCGGGAAATTGATCTCCTGCTGGAACTGCGGCATGTTGAATACGAGAAATTCCGCGCTCATCCCGAAAAGGCAAAGGGATGGTTAACGACCGGGCAATACGTTGTCGATCGCGAACTTGATAGACCGCTGGTTGCTGCGAATACCGTTGTGGCCAGCACCATCATGAACTCAGATGCCACACTAACCAAAAGATGATGTCTATGGCACATTCACATCACGATGAAGAATTCAGATTGAATACGCCCGATGCAGCCCTTCTAAACAGGCGACTGGATCGGCGGAATTTTCTGATGAAGACGTCTCTTGGCCTGGGCGCATTGGCAACGGGAAGCCTACTGGGCCTGGACGCGCTACGCGCCAGGTCCGCACCATCTTTGGGCATGGAAGAAGCATCTTCGGAGGATGCGCTGCTGGCTGCAATTCCCCACATCGCGCCAAGAGCCAAGCGTGTGGTCTACCTTTTTATGGCCGGTGGGCCTTCGCAGTTCGAAACGTTTGACTATAAACCAGCACTGTTTGATCTCGCCGGGCAGAACCTCCCTGAGTCCATCAGAAAGGGGCAACGACTTACGGGCATGAGCGCCAGTCAGGCTGCCTTACCTATGGTGCCATCCATATATAAGTTTGACAAATACGGCAAGACACAAACCTGGGTAAGCGAATTATTACCACACACGGCGAATGTGGTGGATGAGCTTTGCATCGTGAAGTCGCTTTATTCTGAGGCCATCAATCATGATCCCGCCATTACCTTTTTTCAAACGGGTAATCAGCTGGCCGGCAGACCTAGTATTGGTTCATGGGTCAGTTATGGTCTCGGGTCTGACAATAAAAATCTACCCTCCTTCATTGTCCTGGTGTCAAAGAACGCACCGCAGGATCAACCTTTGTACGCGCGACTATGGGGCAACGGGTTCTTGCCGACTCGTCACCAGGGCGTGCAATTCCGGTCTGGTAAAGATCCTGTTTTGTATCTCAACAACCCTGAAGGTTACGATGGTGCCGATCGAAAGGAAATGCTGGGCTATCTCGGTAAACTGAATCGCATGCAAAATGATTCTTTCGGAGATCAGGAAATTGACAACCGCATTGCTCAGTATGAAATGGCCTTCAGGATGCAGACTTCAGTGCCCGATGTCATTGATGTGTCGAACGAAACCGAGGAGGTATTTGATCTCTACGGTCCGGGAAGTCGCGATGCAGGGACCTATGCGGCTAACTGCATTCTCGCTCGCAAACTACTGGAGAAGGATGTAAAGTTTGTGCAGCTTTATCACCAGGGCTGGGACCAGCATGGTGGTCTTCCTAAAAATATCGCCAGGCAATGCAAAGATACTGATCAGGCAACGGCCGCCCTGGTGGTTGACTTGAAACGTCGTGGATTACTGGAGGACACACTGGTGATCTGGGGCGGAGAGTTTGGTCGCACGGTATATTCTCAGGGAAAGCTAACGGCAACGGATTATGGTCGCGACCATCATCCGCGATGTTTTACGATGTGGATGGCTGGCGCCGGAGTGAAGGCTGGTATATCGTACGGTGAAACGGACGACTTCAGCTACAACATCATTAAGGATCCGGTTCACGTGCACGATTTTCAGGCGACGCTCATGCATCTGCTGGGCATTGACCATGAGCGGCTGACGTATAAGTTCCAGGGCCGCAGATTTCGCCTGACGGACGTCCATGGAAAAGTGGTGAATGCCATCTTATCCTAGTACGTCGTAACAAAAATAACCGTACTTTCATTTTTACTTGAATCCGCGCCTGGCATACTTTTTTCAATGCTCTTAACGAATTCTCAATGTCAATTATTTTTGCTACGACGTACTAGTCAGTAAGACCGATGGAGATGGTCACCTTTCTCGGCCGATTGCATCCGATGGTAGTTCACTTGCCCATCGGATTTTTACTCATGGCATCGGCTTTTGATCTGATGAGCTATCGCGCCAGGTATCGATACTTGCGAAATGCCGTCGCTCCGGCATTGTTCGCAGGCTTCGTATCCGCAGTGGTAGCCTGTGTGTTCGGCTACCTCTTGTCTCTTAGCGGATCGTACGACGAGGTCATACTTGAAAGCCACAGAAATGCGGGCATTTTACTGGCTGTGGCATCAGGCGTGTGGTGGGCAATTGTTACCAGTTTGTTCTCGGGCAATGTCGTCGTAGGTCATCGATTCACAACTGTATACGGTTTCGCCGTCGTAGTGGTCCTGGGCTATGCGGGTCATCAGGGCGGCAGCCTTACGCATGGCAGCGACTACCTTTCCTTTGTGGAGTCAGATAAGCCGAAACGCCCGAAACCACTGACGGTAGCAGATGCGCTTGTGTTTGATGATGTCGTGTTGCCAATACTGGAGCGCAAATGCGAAGGTTGTCATAACCGGGGCAAGCGAAAAGGAGATTTGATTATGAGCAGCTATGCCGACCTGATGAAGGGAGGTGAGAACGGTGTAGTGATAGTAGCGGGAAGTTTGAAGAATAGTGAACTCTACCGCCGCATAACGTTGGATCCCGAACATGAAGACTTCATGCCCACAGATGGAAAGAAACCGCTGACAAATGAAGAAACCAACGTGATTAAGTGGTGGATCGAGACGGCGCAGGCAGCTAATGACAGAAAGTTTGCTTCTATTGAAGGTAACGAAGAGATGCTGCCTGTTGTTACCGCCATGCTTGGACTAGACGAGGTCACAGGTTTAACCGGAGTGGAGGCCATCAACACCAGGCAACCTAATCCCGATCTCCCGATGTCAGTCGACATGAGCGCTGTGGATAACCTGCGGAAAAAGGGAATGATGGTGCGCGTGATGTTGCATGCGCCGGTGATGTTGGATATTGCGCTGCCGGCACACAGTGGCATTGGCATGAATTCGCTTGAAGATGGACTTCGTTCAGTTGCGCAGAACGTTGTCTGGCTGAATCTTTCGGAGAATGATCTGGCAGCATCGGACCTGAAGGTGTTGAAAGAAATGCGTAACCTGGAAAAGCTTCGCCTGGAACGCAATCCGGTCGGCGATGATTTGGTCGACATCTTGAATGACCTGAAGCAGCTTGAAGCCTTGAATATTAACGACACGAAAGTCACTGATAGAGGATACTTGAAATTGAAAGAGCACCCGTCACTGAAGCGTATCTTCAGGTGGTCTTCAAGGCCTGGTGCGGCGGAGTAAAATCAGCGACGTGACCCAAGATGCCAGAGCGGCAGGATGGTATCATTAATCCACACGATGCGTAAAGGTCGTTGCCACTAAATTAGAACCAAATATGGATATCTTTAAATAGCTAATTCAATTGACACCCATGAAAAAGTCCGCTTACGCCATCCTACTGGTACTTTGTGCAGTCATTGCAAACGCACAGCAGTCAAAATTCGACGGCCTGGATATGAACCTGAGTAACTTATCCAGGTTGTCCGATGCCAAAACCCGTTCTATAAGTCCTGAAAATTTCACAGGTGAAAAAGGAAAGGGCGCTACCGCAGATCCAATTAAGCAAAAGGGCCAGCGCAATGTGGCGAATGCTGCCAACGAAGCAGATGAACTCGGTGTGGGCTGGAAAGTAAATCCTTTTATCATTATCAATCCGAAAGAAACGTTTACCATTGCCGAAATAGAAGGTTCCGGTTCTATCCAACACATCTGGATGACGCCTACCGGCAATTGGCAATTCTCTGTCGTTCGCTTCTATTGGGATGACGAAAAGACTCCTTCCGTTGAGGCGCCCATAGGAGCATTCTTCGGTATGGCATGGAATCAATACGCGCCACTGAACTCACTTGCCATGACCGTGAATCCTGGCAGTGCTTTTAATAGCTACTGGAAAATGCCGTTTCGGAAGAAATGTAAGATCACGGTGGAGAACATAAATCCGGATGAACCCATGCGTCTCTACTATCAGGTAGACTATACGTTGACCACCGTAGGAGATGATGAGGCGTACTTCCACGCACAGTATCGCCGTTCCAATCCAAATAAAGGTTCATTGCATACCATTCTGGATGGCGTGAAGGGAAAAGGGCAATATGTAGGTACCTATATGGGCCTTGGCACGCGCAACAATGGATGGTGGGGTGAAGGTGAAATCAAATTCTTTATGGATGGTGATAAAGACAACGCGACGATCGTCGGAACGGGCACAGAAGATTATTTCTGCGGATCCTACAATTTTGAGAATAAGGCGAAAAAGCAGTACGAAGAATATAGCACGCCATATGCAGGATTACACCAGGTAATACGGCCTGATGGATTATATATCTCTCAACAGCGATTTGGCATGTATCGCTGGCATATACAGGATCCGATTCGTTTCGATTCAGATTTGAAAGTTACCATTCAGGACCTGGGCTGGCGTCAGGGAGGTTATCTCCCGCAGGAATCCGACATTATAACGGTGGCCTACTGGTACCAGCGTGAACCACATGGTGCGTTTCCAAAGCTTCCGGAGAAGACGGAAATAGAGATTCACTAGGCAGCGCTGTTCATTAACGTCTCGGTACGGTTCAAAAGTGCCTTGAATCAAGTCTGACGTTGCATTTTGAATTTTCTCAGAGTTGTCGGCAAATGACGACCGAATACTATTGCTCTTTAATGATCTTTTTATAAGATACTCCGCTCTCAGTCGCAATGCGGATAATGTAAACACCGGCGGGATACCCTGCCAACGAATAATCAACCGTCTCATTTCCGCCAAGATCATAAGTGCGCATCGCTTTACCATTGACATCCGTAATGGTTACGGACAGGTTGTCAGCATCGCCGGTAGTTTCAATTCTCAATGTTTCCTTCACCGGATTGGGAAAAACAGAAATGCCATCCCCGAAAGTCTCAACGCCCATGATTATAACAATAGCCTCGTCACTAAATTCACTCGTACAACCGTCGATGGTAACGTTTACTTTGTAGCTACTGTCTTCAGAAGGCGTGAAGGTTTGGCTTGTCGCATTTGAAATGGCCACTTCCTGTTCAAACCACTGATTCCCCAAATTTGCACTTGAGTTCAGCACCGGTTGTCCGACGTCCAATCCGGTCAATGTGATTGAAGGTTTAACAGGTAAAATGCAGAACGTTTGCCAGGTTTGTGCGGCATTGTAGAAATCATCTCCCGCTTGTTCAAAGCTGATTTGTACTGTTCCCGGTTTCGTAATTGTGGCCGTGTGATCTTCAATTGCCAGTTCGTCTCCGCTTGTTATGACTATGGGTAAGCCCGAAGATGCAGCTGCGATGATTTGAAATGGTACATCCCCGAGAGTCTTGTCGGTAATTGAAGTAAATGTTATCTGTTGATCGAACTTTGTGAATTCAGCTTTGAAAAGCTCAACCCCAAAATCAGGATGAGGCGCTGTAAAGTAAAGCGAATTATCCATGGCTATCATTTCCAGCGGCTCCAGGTCAGATACTTTAGACGTTGCTGACGCTGTTCCATTCGTTCGCCATAGTTCACCATTTGCCTTAAAATAGACTATCCCATTTTTTAGCGCTGTAAACATCGACGGATCAGAGCTTTGGATGCCAGGGGCAATGTCGATGAAATAGGTACCTTCCGCAGTTCCATCGCTTATCCAAAGTTCACTGCCGTGTACGCCGTCATCGGCAACAAAAAATAGTTTACTGCCAACTGCCGTAAAATTACCCGGAAAACGAAGCCTGTCATTGCCGGGTATAATATCCTTGACCGTTTTGGTGCCCGGGGTTGTTCCATCCGTCTTCCACAATGTCCATCCTTTGGCTTCATCGTATGCGTTAAAAAGAACCACCGTCCCCAGGGACGTAAAATCTTTAGCGTCCGAACCTATGGGACCTGCAACTATATCGGCCAAGAGATTTGTTCCTTGCTCGGTTCCATCCGTTATCCACACTTCCCTCCCGGAATCACTTGTTGTCGCACTGAAAATAACTTTGTCACTTAAGGTAGAAAAGTGCGACGGTTTGGAATCTGAAGTACCCAGGCTGATGTCTTTCAATAGCAAAGTTCCGGCTGGCGTGCCATCGCTTGTCCATAATTCGGACCCATGCGCAGACTCATTGCCATCAAAAACAAATTTTGAACCCATGACGATGCCCTTGCCCGAAACGCCGCTTGTCGATCCCGGATAAATGTCTTTAAGTACCTGCGTGCCGCTTTCTGTTCCGTCAGTCACCCAAAATTCGGTTCCCTTCTCGGTCGGCCCACCATAGTCAAAAAGCGCAAAAAGCATTTTATTGCCGAGTGTATAATAAGTTTCGTTCAAGCTAAATCCAAACAGGTCATTGGTTAAGTCTTTAACAACCGTAACCGGTTGTGAGGATCCATTCGTTTTATACAGCTTTCGCTCTTTCAAGTAGATAAGGTCTTTATCGGTGCTTCCCAGGAAGAAAGGCGTGCCACTTTCAAAATCAAATTTTATAGACGTACCTGCTTCTGTTCCATCACTTGTAAAGAGATCTGAGTTGAAGTCGGCTTGAGTCGAGGCGATGAAATAAAGTTTATCGTCATTGATTGCCAGGCGCGCGCTCTTAAAAATAAAAGCATTCCCAGTGGAGGTCGTGGGCTTAAGTATCGAAGTCCCGTTTTCAGTTCCATCCGTGCTCCAAATTTGACTTCCGTACAGGTCATCATTGGCCAGGAAGTAAACGCGATTCTTAAATGTTGCCCACGCCCGTGGCGCTGAGTTTTCGATGCCCGGATTGATGTCTTTTAGCAGTGCAACGCTCTCGCGCGTGTCGTTGTCACTTATTCCGAGTTCCGTGCCGACAGTAGCGTCATAGTATTGCAGGACCAGTCTGTTATCCAAAACGGGAATTTCACGAAATATTGAAATTTCTCCCAGAGTACCATTCATGACGGTCGTCTCTACCGTTGAGCCGTCAAATTTTAATAACCGATTTGAATTCGTTGCAAAGTCATAGCCAAACCCGTAAAAATTGTTTTCAATAATGGCAGAAGCCTCGACATGCCCGCTTGCCAAGATTGTTGTGCCCGCATCAGTACCATCTGTTATCCAGGTAGTGCCATAGGTGGTAAATATCAATTTATCATTAAACTTAAATAGCGACTGAACGTTGCTATTGCCGAAGTCCTTAAATGCAGTTGTCCCGCCAGGTGTTCCGTCGCTTGACCACAACGAGTTGTTGTAATCAGTTTGATCGGCAACCGCGAACTGTACTGTGTTGCCGAAGTTTTCCGAATCAAGTATGAACGCGTTCTCCAGGAGCTTTTCTGTTGTCCCAGATGCAACATTGAACCCCCATAATTCAAACTTATTTTGACTTGTATTAAGGAGATTGAAGAAAAAATGTGTGTCGGAAGACATAGTCGCATCGAAATTATAATGATCTGGAGAGTTCAGCGTAGTTACTAAAGTGGTTCCGTTGGCCGATCCGTCGCTTTTCCAAATTTCCATTTGATCATCTGCATCATGATCCGTTAGAAAATACACCGTGGTGCCGAAAAATCCCAAAATGTTGATGAGGCCCGCAGCTCCCGGGGTCACATCCTTCACCAACTTCGTGCCGTTGGCAGTCCCATCAGAAGCCCAAAGCTCAGATCCGTTTGATGCATCACGTCCAATGAAATAAACAATGCCGTTGCCGTTACAGAACAGCGGTCCGCCAAGACCATAGTCAAAGCCTTTGTAAATGTCTTTCAGGAGAATTGTCCCATCTGCTGTCCCATCGGTCCGCCATAATTCCCTTCCCTTGTCCGTGGTGGCGTCAAAAAAAAGATTGTCCCCACAACTGCAAAATCTTTCAGAGTAGTCATTTATCGCACTGAATTGCGACGGATACGCATTGATGTCCTTTACCAAAGAAACTTGAGCCCGTAATGAGGCCGTGCTCAAAAATAGCAGCATCAGAATTCTGACGATTTTTGGTATAGTCCTTTTCATAGATTAAGGGATCCAGAGTTGAACGGGTGATATGACCTTTAGAGCTTACGATCTTACAGGATTGGTGCTATGGTTCTTTTAGCATTATTGGTCTCTCAATTCATCCACACAACCATTTTATGTCAACCAACAAGCTGACGGCTAAAAAACCCCGGTCTTTTCATAGAAATTAGCCCGGCTCTTAATACGCTGATAACCAATAGTGTAACCAGGATCCATTGATATTTGGCCTGAGAGGAAGGCCGAACCGAACTCGACATAGTAACAGGAATAGCCACAACGTTGACAACTTTTTTCAGTAGACAATAAGGTACAATTTTTTCTGCTTAATCGAATCCGTTATGCCGGTTTTTGGCGTAATTCGTGGGGGAAATTTTCGGTTGTTATGCCCAACTCCTCACGCATCCTCCTAATAAGTGCCAGCCTCACATTTCTTCATTTCGGCGCGGCTGGATATTCCCACATAAATATGATTCGCGACACAACCGTAGAGGCTAAAGGCGACTCCATCTACCTTGATGCTGATGAAATGGCGCAATATCCAGGTGGGATGGACGCCCTTGCGGCGTTCCTCGCAAACAAGGTTCAATACCCAGCCCGTGCCCGTACGCGGGGAGATCAAGGTTCGGTTTTCGTCTCCTTCATAGTCGAAAAAGACGGAACGCTATCTGACATTAAAATCGCTAAGGGAATCTCGGAGGAGCTTGACCAGGAGTCTATCAGGGTAGTTCGACTCTTTCCGCCTTGGATACCGGGCAAAAAAGATGGAATAGTTGCCCGAACAAGATTTGTGCTGCCAATAAAGTACAAACTTCAGGAAGTCAAGAAACTCAGACGAAGAGATTGGCATTAAAAGCTTAACAACCTGGAAATATTCTTTAAAATCGGAATGTGCAATTCGATGCCGGGTCATATTATCAATGGGCTGACCAAGGGCATTCGTGATCGAAATCTTAAATTTGCCGGCGGGTAGCCCTGACGATATGGCGCAGCAATTACTCCAGCGACCCTATGGTGCCGTGCAACTTCAGTGTTTATCGGCGGCACCAATGTTAACGTAACGGGTACGGAACGGTTTAATGATGCGGCTTCAATGAACGCTCTTGCACGTCGCCCGCAACACACACGCTAATCATCGAGCAACGTACGATCCAAAAGAGTACTACATCAGCTGCCTGCTCATTGCTGTCTAATCAAACGAACGTCGATTGCTTTGTCACTCAGCATGCCCCTTAATTGTTCAGGATCGCCATCCCGAAACAACAAAACACCAGTCCATATCGGTGAGTTTGGAGGATAATGCCACCGAATAGAAATTGAATCTCCTTTCAAACTATAAGTTCCATAATATCGGTCGCGATAGTCATTGAAGTCGAACACCAGTTCGTTATCGTAGTCAAAATATATCGTCGTTGGTGAAATGACCTTTTGGCCGTTCAATGAGTCCGCGTTCTGATTTAACGCCCTGAACTTTCCATACATCGACGGTTTCTTTTTTGCACTCATAACCAACAACAAAGGGATTACCAGAAGCAAGATTGCAGTGGCTATCCAGTTCCTTTTTCTCTCTGAAGGGGAGAATATACTTTTAAGAAGAGTGATATTCTTATAGCCGAAATAGCAACACGTGAGCAGCAGGAAGATTGCATGTATCAGCACGGGAAGGGGCAGTGAATAGAAGTAGTCGATCAGAACGGTGTTAACGAGGATGGGAATCAACACGATAGCGCCCGGCACATAATGGCGGTTACGACAGTAGCTGACTGTGGAATCCACTGGTAGAAAAAGCGGTTGGCGATGCGGTGAAAAATTAGTCCAACGGTAATCCCTGAAAGCAGGGCGATACAGAAATTAGACAGTTTTGATTTAGATGATAATCCTGCAGTTTCAGATGACATAGGTTCGACGTTTTATGTCCGAAAACTGCTGAATGGACCGCGGTTTGTCGCCCCGTTGGATCCAGGAGAACAGGTTTGATCAACTTTAAGCGTACCGCCTGGGCTTGATCTCAGGCTGGCGAGGCAACATCACTGTTTGCGGCACCTCTTGCAACGTACTGGCTCGGCGACAAACCCGTGTGCTTCTTAAAGGCGTTGTTGAAAGTCGTCTTCGAACGGAAGCCGGCTTCATATGCTATTCCTAGCATGGACAGCGCCTTGACCCTGGTAGTGAGCAACTGCTTGGCTTCTTCTACCCGGTACCGGTTTACAAAGGCATAGAAGTTTTCACCAAAACCGGTATTCAACAAGTAAGATAGTGAGTGAGTAGAGAGTCCGGCTTCGTCTGCCAGCATAGGCAATGAAAGTTCGGGGTCAAGAAACAATTTCTTTCGAACCATAAGGTCCTCTACCCGGACCTTAAATGTTTCAAGTTCTTCTTCGCTCAACCTCAGAGAGGTGACCGTATTCTGGGATGGGTAATTCAGGGATTGAATTTCATCGCGATGCTTCTGTGAATAAGGAAATAGCTCACGCTGTGTAATAGAGAAGTAGGTCACGGCCATGGCGACCACCAGGTAACCCAGAGGGGCAATGTCCGTCAGCCATGATGAATGAAACAGCCACGTTCCGATCCACAATATGATGGCGGCTGCAATGGCGATGAGAAACCATTGTACCCAGACAAGATCCGTCGTTGTCACGTCGGCTGAGTAAACTTTTAAAGTTCGTCTGTATTTTGCGAGGCGGCGAAAAGAGAAGATCCAGTAGATAAGAAGCTGGGCTCTTAAAAAGACCATAAGGAATACACCTATCCAACGGAATGCTGTCGGTGAAATGAGCTGTTCAGGAAGCAGTTGCTGCAAACCGATGATGAGACCGGATCCGAAAACAGCAAGGGGTATGAAATGGATCAGGTCCGTTCTGGTGGCCTGGTAGTTGGCAGTCGTGAATGCCACGATTGCCAGGTATAAAGTGGGGGCTATGACAAACCTCGGGATCTCGAAAACAATCTGAAGCGCTATGTTATTGTCGAGAAGTGCCTGACCTTCAAGGGATTTATGGATTAGGGCCAATGCGAAAGCGAAGAAAAGTACTCCCATCCAGCGGCTCGCCTGCTGATTTTCGCGTGGACTAACTAGAGTTAGCTGGCATCCTGAGAGTAAAATTCCCGCGGCCAGCAGCATGGTAACAGACTGCACCGCCCCCAACGGATGGTGGAGTGGCAACGGTCTGGCCGTTACCGATGGCCGATAACGGCAGCTTAAAGTTTGGATTAATGTCTAGCGCATACTGTTTTGTTTTGGCGCAACGAGAGGGTAAAACTGTCTACTCAGTTCTTAGCTTATCCACCGGATTGGCCATCGCCGCGTTGAATGACTTCATACTAACAACGGCCAGGGCGAGCGCCAATACCATTACCCCCGGCACAGCAAACAGCCACCATTGAACCTCGACGTGATTCTTGAAATTCGTAAGCCATTCGTTGACTCCGTACCTGGCAATGGGCACCGCCAACGCGAACGATACCGCAATGAGGGCAACATACTCACGTGAAAACATCATAATAATATTGCCCACGCTTGCACCGAGTGTTTTTCGTACCGCGATCTCCTTTCCTTTCTTGTTGGCGATGAACGTTATCAGTCCATACAAGCCCAAACATCCGATAAGGACAAACATCGCCGAAAAGATCTGGAACAGCCGCGAGTACTTCAGCTCCTGTTCATAGAACATGGCAATGTTGTCATCCATAAAACGAAACTGGAAGGCATGTTCCGGATAGATCAATTTCCATTGCCGTTCCAGTTTCGTAAGCGCATCAGCCATGCGCTGACCGGATGCAAGATCGAGCCTTACGCTCACCTGACGAAAGCGATCGATACTGGCGTCCAATGCGATGTTGTCGACGCGCTCCTTTAATGAATTGCCGTAGTAATCGTTGATCACTCCGACTACGTGAACCATTTCGCCACCACCAATCTTCAGCTCTGCACCCACAATATCAGGCGGATGATTGTACCCTAGATTTTTCATCAAGGTTTCGTTCACTAGAATATTTCGGCTCGAATCAGCTGGCGTAAGATTTCGTCCGGCAATCAATTTGATGCCGTACAGGTCCAGAAAATGTTCGTCCACCGCTGAGTATTCATAGTTCTGATAATCCTGCACATCATTTGCATCCGGCTTACCAATATTGCGCGACGATCGGTTGCGATCTACACCTGACGGCAACGTGAAGCTTTTAGCAACGTTCTCTACGAAGGGCAGTCTCCTCAATTCTGTTTCGAATGAATTCAGCAAAGACGGATCGCTGTTTAACAACCGGATGCTGACCACAACGGCATTTCGATCGAAGCCCATGTCGACGTTTTTGAAGAATTCCATTTGAGCGACAACGATAAAAGTAGCGACAGCCAGCACCTGTGTTGCCGTGAATTGAATCACAACGAGGAATTTTCGAAGACTGACACCCACGATGCGTCCTGTGTTGAATTGGTTTTTAATGGCAGTGATTGGATTGAACCTGGAGATCAACATTGCCGGATAAAGTCCCGCACAAATGGTCATCGTCGCGATGATCGTTGACAAGGTGATCCACAGGAACGGATCAAAGAAATTTATCTTTACCTGCAGCCCAAGCATCGAAGTCAGCGACGGCATGGACAATGCGACAAGGGCTAGCGCCGCCATGGCTGCAATGAGCACAATGATCAGCGTCTCCGCAAGAACCTGGATGACGAGATTTTTCTGACTACTTCCCATGATCTTGCGCATGCCGATCTCTTTCGAACGCAACGTCGACTGGGCGGTTGACAGATTCACGTAGTTGATACAACCCACAACCAAAAGGCAAAGTGCAATCAGCTCGAGCGCAAAAATAGTATTGTGTGTAATCGTTCGTTTGCTGAACGTGCCAAAGCTCGGATCGAAGTGTACTTCGCTTAGCGGTTGCAGTAAGTAGTGACGATACGTAGACAAATCTTTTCCAACGTTCGCTGCGTGTAATTTGGCCATCTGGTCTTCAACGTCTTTCACCTTCACTCCGTCCTGGAGAACAACGTAAATCGAATGTCCATCATTCACGCTTACCCAGTCCGACATACGCTCCTTGAAAATAAGCGGCATCGATGAATAGGACACCAGCAACCTGAAGGGAAAATCGGTGTTCGAAGGAAAATCCTCGATGACACCCGTGATCTTGAAATCAAAAGCTTTATGAAAACGAAGTGTCTGACCGATGGGGTTTGCCTCTCCGAAATATTTTTTGGCAATGGCACTGGTAATCACAAGACTGCTGGGTTCACTTAGCGATGTCTTCGGGTCGCCTGAAATCCATTTTATCGGACTGTCTGCAAAATCGAATACATCGAAGAATTCCGGCTCCACGGTGACGACGCCTCCCTCTTCAACAAACGTCCTCTCGAACTTACCATCCGCGCTAAGGATATCGACGTTCGTTCCACCCAGGTACTCCAGCTTCGTCATCTTCCTGATGGAGGAAATATCCTTCATTGCGGGCGGGATGGCGTAAGGGATGCCGGTGCGGAATTCTGACAGGTCGTCGCCGCTCACTCTCACCATCCTGTAAATATTCTTATAACCCGTGTGGAATGTATCGAAGCTCAGTTCGAATCGGACGATCGAAATAATCGCTAACGCCGACGCGATGCCAATTACTAGTCCAAGAACATTAATGGCTGTCGTGCCTTTGTTGGCGAGCAGGCTTCGCTTCGCCATCTTGAAATAACTTCCGGTCATATGGTGAATTTGATAAGTTGGTCGTTTCCAGAAGAAAGCTTTGGCAAGAAATCCGATCACGCGCCATGAATATCTTCGCCGGGCACTGCTTGCTTTAAGACGTTTCGCATCATATAAAAACATCTCGTAGAGATCGCCTTTGATCTCTTCGGCGAGATGATCGGGAGCCAAACGCGCGATCAGCGTCTCGGCCCATTTCGGAGGTGTCGGATAAATTTCCATCAGATACCCGGAAGTTGTGCCCAGATCGCATTACGCACATTGCGCAGCTCTTGTAACGCCTGGCGACCGTAAGCGGTGAGTTGAAATAGTCGCTTCCGTCGTCCGCCACGCTCCGTAGAAGCGCCACCCATGCTCGATTTGACAAAACCCTTTTCTTCCAGTCTGTGCAGGGCGGCGTGCGCGGCACTGATTGTAATTACGCGGCCTGTTTGCGCTTCGAGCTCCTGGGTAATCGATACGCCATAGGCATTGGCACCGATGAGGGCAACCATGAGCAGCATAAGTTCCTCGAGTTCTCCAAGATAGATTCGTCCAGCCATGTGTGTGATTATCTCAACTTCTGTAGAACAAATTGCGGGCCGATGTAAAATCAGTGGATTTTACACGATACAGAAGGGCCTAGTGTACGGAAAATGAATTCAGGTGGCCGGGAGTGGACACCTATTCGGCCGCAGAAAGGCCATTCCGAATAACAAAGGATATGCTTACCGCTGAATGCCCGTTACGAACTACTACTATTTTTTCACGACCCTTCGTCGTACTACCATTCCGTCCTGTCGTTGCAGTACGACGATGTACAATCCAGCTTTTACCTGAGAAAGGTCGATCTGGACTGCCCTGAAAAGTTTGTCGTCAAAAGGTTTGCGCCACGCGTATCGACCAACGAAGCCACGACATTCTGATTGCTGACATCTTCTATGCGCAGATACGAGCCGGCCGGAACCGGGTAAACAGAGATGAGTTCATCGACCTCATCGGCGATCCCGGTAATATTCTTCACCAGTAACACGAAATGATCTGTCCGAAGTGTACAAGTTCACAGTGCACACCTTCAGAGTGATGGCGATTTAGCCACGAGGCCTTCCATACCACAAGCGGACAACGATGTCCGTAATAGGGCATCCGGAGCTTCCGTTTCACTTAAAACACTGTCATTATGTGCCCATTTCAATGGCACGGTCTTGGTAACTTCCGATGTACCAGCGATCTTCCAACGTGGCGATCGTTTTTACCAAACCGACTAACCTCATAGCCATGCTGCTTAACTACCTGAAGATCGCGATTCGTAACCTTGTCAGGTACAAAAGCTTCTCCTTCATAAATATCGCCGGTCTGGCCATTGGGATCAGCTGCACGTTGTTCATCGCGCTTTGGGTACAGGACGAACTGAGCTACGATGCCTTACATGCAGATGCCGATCGGATGTACCGCGTTAATATTCATCTGTCCGAGAGTGATATTAAAGCGGCGGTCACTTGCCCTCCCCTCGCTGAAGCCATGAAACAGGAGATCCCCGGCGTAGAAGACGCGATCAGAATAAGCATGCATTACGAGGCGCTGATGCAGGCAGGCGACCGGAAATTCGAAGAGTCACGGATCTATTACGCCGACGCGAACTTCTTTCGCTTCTTTTCTTTCGAACTCGTTAAGGGAGATCCTGATCAGGCATTAGCCGTTCCGGAAAACATCGTGCTAAGCGAAGCTATGGCCATGAAGTACTTCGGAACAATTGATGTGCTCGGTCGTACGATTCGGAAGGTCGACGAGAACAAGGACTTCACCATTTCCGGTGTCATGCGAAATACTCCCCACACCTCTCACCTGCAATTTGATTTCATAGAACCGATGTCCTTTCTGGCACGAACATATGGCGAGATTCGAGACCATGTATGGGATAGTTTTGTCTTGTACACATACGTGAAACTGGATCGTGAAGTGTCAGCTTCAGAACGTACGATGCTAAATAACCGCATCGGTCAACTTTTTCATAAGCATGAAAAGCACTTCAAGGGCAATCTCTTTCTACTGCCTGTGCGAGCAATACACTTCACGCCGGGTCTGCTTGCCGATATGCCCGGCATCAGCGATATCCAGTACGTCTACATCTTCAGCGTTGTGGGAATATTCATACTTATCGTGGCATGTATAAATTTCATGAGCCTCGCCACTGCCCGTTCGGCGCGTCGTGTCAAAGAAGTCGGTTTGAGAAAAGTAGCCGGTGCATATCGTTCCCAGATCATCTGGCAGTTTCTTGTTGAATCGATACTTATCACCCTGGTTGCCATGGTTATCGCTGTAACAATGACGAGTGCCGGATTACCTTACTTTAATGCGTTTGCCGGAAAGAGTATTGTGTTCAGTCCTGCAGATCCTTCACTTGTCATTAAACTGGTAGCCATCACGTTGGTAACCGGTATCCTGGCAGGAAGTTATCCGGCTCTGTTCCTCTCCGGGTTTATACCGGCAAAGGTGCTCAAAGGTGAACTCCGGAGCGGTGCATCAGGCACCTCGTTTCGAAACATCATGGTGGCTGCACAGTTCTGCGTGTCGATCATGTTGCTGGTTGGAACGGTTGTCGTCTTTCAGCAAATGCAGTTCATCAGCAACCGGAACATCGGCTACGACAAAGAGAACCTGTTATACATTCCGCTGAACGGCACGCTCGCCAGCGACCCAGAACGTCTGAGATCCATGTTGAATTCCCATGCGCAAATAAGCGCGTACACCTTCGTCTCCGAATTGCCCACGAACATTGTGAACGCTATCGCAAGTGTACAATGGGAAGGCAAAGATCCGGAGTCCGGGCCGCTGTTCACCATTATAGAAGTCGACGAGAACTTCATAAATATCTTCAAAACGAACCTGCTGACCGGCCGGTCGTTTTCCCAGGATGTAAAATCGGACACCTCTAACTTCATTGTGAATGAACGCGCGCTCGACGTCATGGGGATGACGAAAGACAACGCCGTGGGTCAGAAAATTTCCTTGTATGGAAGGGAAGGAACCATTGTCGGTGTACTGGAAAACTTCAATTTCAGGCCCGTTCACGCGTCCATCGAGCCAATGATCCTGCTAATGAACCCCGGATACGGAATGCTTGTGGTCAGGATTGAGCCGCATGCTTTAAAAACTTCTTTAAGCTATCTCGAAGATATCTGTCGCACACTGAACCCCGAGTACCCGTTTACCTATGCCTTCGTGGATCAGGATCTCGATAACCTGTATCGTTCCGAGCAAAAACTTGGAAAACTCTTCAGTCTGTTTGCGGGTCTTGGACTCTTAATTTCCTGCCTCGGATTATATGGTCTTTCTGCGTTCCTCGCTGAGCGCCGGACAAAAGAAATTGGTGTACGCAAGGTGCTGGGTGCAAATGTTATCGGCATCGCGTGGCTGATGTCAACCAACTTTACACGGCCCATTCTTGTGGCAGGCATGATAGCCATACCGTTGTCGTGGTACGCGATGAACCAATGGCTCGGAACCTTTGTGTACCGCATCGACATAAGCTGGATTGTGTTTACGCTCGCCTTCGGTGTATCGTTGTTGGTCGCGTGGCTAACCGTAAGTTATGAAACGCTGAAAGCCGCGTCGGCTAATCCGGTGCATTCGCTGAGAAATGAGTGAGAAATAGCTGTTGGCGTTTTCGCGCCGCTGGCTATTGCATAATGTGCGGATTTTTTAAAGCAGCGATGACGAATCCGGCGAAGGGTAAGCATCTGGCGAGCCGTGGCGGCATTGCGTCGTTAATCTCGCTTTATTTTTTTTGCCTCTTAACTCGAATGTAACGCTAAGGACAACATCACCAATGTTCGTTAATCGTCGTACCACATTCCGTCTCCGACCCGTTTCCGCGCGACGCTTGTTAAAACAAAAAAACCGCCAGAAAAACCCCGAAAAGGGCATTCTGACGGTCTATGTTGTAGCGGGGACAGGACTCGAACCTGTGACCTTTGGGTTATGAGCCCAACGAGCTACCAACTGCTCCACCCCGCGATATAACCTCATAACAAATTACCATGTGTATGGTTCCTTTATTTGAGGTTGGCAAAAGTATGTTAATGGGTGTTGAAAACCAAATTAAACCGACTATGCTCATACAAATGGATGCAAGACCCTGCTAGTCAATCGGTTAATGCGAAAATTCAAATTTCACCCGCCCGGGTGTTTTAGGATAGTTTTCTGAGGTGCAAACCCAAAAATTTCCGCCTGGCAGGCCTTGAATATTCATGCGGGCCATATCCGCGGCGATCCGCGAAACGCTCCCGCGTACAAAAAAATCACCCAATTCTGTAATTCACTAAACCACCAGATCTTTTGTGCGTAAGTTGTCTTTGAGGCCCCGGTAGAACTTTTGTCTACCGCAATGCATCAAACACCAAATGCACCCTTATGCTTAAAAACCTACTGAAGATTGCATTTCGCAACATCGTCAAAGATCGTACTTATAGTGCACTCAATATTTTTGGATTGACCATCGGCATCACATGCAGTCTCTTCCTGCTGATGTACATACTCGATGAGGTCAGCTACGACCGCTATCACAAAAATGCGGCGAATATCTACCGGGTCATTTCAAACATCAAAGAGCCGGACAACGCGTTCACCTGGGCGGTAGCGCAGATACCACTGGCCGACGAAATAAGAGACAACTATCCTGAGGTGGAGAATGCCGTACGTTTTTTCGGAACACGCAGAACCCTATATAAGAACGGTGACAAACAGTTTTACGAGCAGGAGTTCTATCTGGCAGATTCCACAGTTTTTGACATGTTTAGTTATACGTTCATCGGCGGTGATCCAGCCACCGCGTTGGACAATCCGTTTTCAATGGTGCTTACGGAAAAGACGGCCATCAAATATTTCGGCAGTGCGAATGCCGCGCTGGACCAATCGCTGCAAAATATTCAAAAGGAAGAGCACAAGATCACGGGCGTGATAAAGGACGTACCATTGAATTCCCACTTCAGATTTGATGGCCTGATCTCCAGACGCTCACAGCCCGGATATAACGGCTCATGGGGTAATTTTGGTGTTTTTACCTATCTCCAACTGCCTTCAGGCTATGACCTGAACAAGATGCAGGGCAGTCTTGACAAGGTTATCAAAGAAAAGGTGAACCCTATTTTTGATCAGTACAACATCAAGATCCGGTATGAGCTTCAGCCTATTGTCGACATACATCTTCATTCGAAAATTCAGGATGAAGCCGAGGGCGGAGGTGACATCTCATACATCTATATCTTTGGCGCTGTTGCGGCTTTTATGCTCATCATTGCGTGCATTAACTATATGAACCTTGCAACAGCGCGCTCGGCTAACCGCTCTAAAGAAGTTGGAATCCGCAAGGTAATGGGATCCCTTCGTCCTCAACTGATGTTGCAGTTCATCACAGAGTCGCTGATCATCGCGTGCCTGGCGTTGGTTGTGAGCATGATACTCATCTACGCATTGCTGCCCGGATTTAACACGTTGGCAAATAAGGAACTTCCATTTGGCTATATTTTGCAACCAGCTGTCCTGTTCAGCCTCATTGGCATCGTTCTCTTTGTGGGCGTCATTGGAGGAAGTTATCCCGCATTTTATTTATCAGGTTTCAATCCTGTCAGCGTATTGAAGGGTAAACTGGCGTCTCGCGGCGGAACGGTCATATTTCGGAAGGGACTTGTGGTTACACAGTTCGCGATATCGATCTTCATGCTGATCTCAACTTTGATAGTCTTCGACCAGCTGCAATATATCAGGAATAAAGATCTCGGCTTCGACAAATCACGAATCGTCCGTATCGAGATGACAGAGCAAGACATCCGCGCTAAAGAGAATGTGATCGTTGAAAGACTGAAACAAATATCCGGTGTTGCCAGTGTGGGCACCGCAAATGCGTCACCGGGTCAAGGTATCGGAAAAAACCTTTTTAAGGTCGAGAGTGAGGAGGGCAAACTTGAAGACCGCGGCATAGATCTTTATGGAGCGAGCTTTGATTTTGTGCAGGCGATGGGCATGTCGGTTGTTCAGGGACGCGACTTTTCGAGGGACGTTGCTTCGGATACAACGTATGCTGTATTGGTCAATGAAGCCATGGTCAGAAGGATGGCCTGGAAGAATCCCATTGGCAAGAAGTTCATCGCACCTAGCGAAGATCCCAAGAATACGTTTGAGAAACGAGTCGTCGGTGTGATAAAGGATTATCATCAGAATTCCTTGTACGACGCCATCGAACCGTTGATGATCATACTTGATAAAAACCATAATTACATCTTTGTCAGAACGGCCTCAGGCGATATCAAGAAATCGATGGCCGCTCTGGAGGCGGGATGGAAAGAGATATTTCCCAACAATGCTTTTGAATACGAATTCTTGGATCAGGATTTCAATTCTCAGTACAAAGCAGACGAAAAGCGAAGTCAGATCTTCACAGCTTTCTCCGGTTTGACTGTACTGATCGCTTGCCTTGGATTGCTTGGATTGTCAGCATTCACCACGCAGCAGCGCACAAAGGAGATTGGTGTTAGAAAAGTCATAGGGGCTTCAATGTCCAGCCTGGTCGTACTGGTGTCCCGCGAGTTTTTCCTGCTGGTAGGTATCGGTATGGTTCTGGCGTTTCCTGCGGCGTGGTACTTTACAGATAGCTGGCTGCAGAATTTCGCGTACCGCATCCAATTGGGAGGGGAGTGGCTTACCTTCGTCATGTCGGCAGTCATCGCCTTCGTGATCACCTTGCTCACGGTGGGGTACCATGTTGTAAGAGCTGCTTCCGCTAATCCTGTGCAGTCACTTCGCGACGAGTAATTACCGATCACCTCATGACTGAGTGCACGTCGCCAGGATATTGATTGCCTGGCATTCGTGAATAAATGGGCAATTCACTTAATGTATGGTTCCTGTGGCCAGGTGCGTCCGATTCGTTTCAACGCACGGTCAGGACCGGTCCACGTTCCCCCGTAGATAACTGACGGATCGGCGATAAGCCATTCAAAGTCGATTTCACTGAGACCGAACGCGTCATCTATTTGATAGGTGAAGTAGCCAACCACGGCGCCGACGTTGGGCTAGAAAAGCGACCAACAATTAATTTGTGAAGACAATCCTATGTTGAATTATGCAGGGACGCAAATTAAAAGCAGTGAGGTCATCGGTTACAACCCTAAGACCAAGGCGTTCTTCTCTTACGTCTACTCTAATATGGCGCCTGATCCGTGGCCCTACGAATGGGATCTTCAAGGAGAGAACATAGTTATATCGATTAAATCCGGCCCGATGGACGCCACGTTCCACGGCAAGTTTTCAGCCGATGGAAATGTCTTTTCGGGAGGGTGGCGACCTAATCCGGGAGCTGATGAAGTTACCAATGCGCCATACGATATTACGGTGACACGTATTGATCGATAAACCGGAGAAAACAACGGGGCATTCCCACGTGGATATTGCGCTCGCTCTTCGGGTTTCCGTAAAGCAATTTGACCTTTTGGGCAGAGGCGGTTCCAAAAGCAAGGACCATCAGAAAACAACTGGGAAGGATGTTGAGGTATTTTGGATTCGTCTTGGAAAGCGCGGCGTTGAATATTTGCTGGCACCCCGGATGATCATGTCTGTGATGTGATTGTTTATCTCCGAAACCGATTGTAATTGCAGATCGAACCGTACCGTGAAATGTTCGTTACCTAATCGACAAAAGTTTAGTGAACCACTAACTTAAGCTTAACAGAGAGTTTCATTTCCTCTTTCTATTTCTCTTCTATTTTGGATTTCCATTAGGGCCTGGATAAGGCTCAATGGTAAAATTCATCCATCTATAATTTCTAAAAGATCTTCTATGAAAAATTTGTACCCGCTGCTCCGTACGGGGCGCCAACTGCTCGCACTGGACTTAAAGTCCTTTTTGGTAGTTGGATTGTTATCCTTTGTCGGCCTGTCGTCGCAAGACGTACTGGCAAAAGACTACATGTATCAGCAAGGAAAAGTAGTGGCAGGAAATGTAACAGATGACCAGGGCGTGGCGATGCCTGGAGTGAACGTTCTGGAAAAAGGTACCGCCAACGGAACCGTGAGTGATGCGAATGGCAACTACAGACTAAACGTGACATCGTCAAATGCTACGCTGGTTTTTAGCTTTGTTGGCGCTGAAACAAAAGAAGTAACGGTAGGCGATCAGTCAGAGATTTCCGTGTCGCTGGCCGCAAGTTCTGTGTCATTGTCGGAAGTAGTTGTGGTCGGTTACGGTACACAGAAAAGATCAGATGTAACCGGTGCAATCAGTTCTTTAAAAAGCGAAGGCTTTAACCAGGGTGTCGTTACAAACCCTGGGCAGCTTTTACAAGGAAAAGTCTCGGGTGTAAACGTGACTGCTGCAAGTGGTGAGCCGGGTGCTGCGCAAAATGTCATTATCCGTGGTGTCGGGAGCTTGCGTTCCGGAACACAGCCCCTTTATGTAATCGATGGCTTTTTAATCGACAATTCCTCTCAGGGCTTTGACACGAACCCGCTGAACTTTCTCAACCCCAACGATATTGAGAGCATCGACGTACTGAAAGATGCCAGTGCCACGGCGGTATATGGATCCAGAGCCTCGAATGGCGTGGTGGTAATTACTACGAAGAAGGGGAAATCGGGAACAACTCAAATGAATTTGTCGGCATCCACTGCCTGGTCTTCCATGTCCAATAAAATACCTGTGTTCAGCGCCGACGAGTTCCGCGCGGTTGTGCCATCCGAAGGTGGAAATCTAATTGACCAGGGAGCAGATACTGACTGGCAGGATGAATTGAATCAAACGGGCTTTTCAAAACAGATCGATTTCTCCATCGGCGGAGCGGCCACTGAGAAATTCTCCTATTATGCCTCCGTAGGCGTTCAGGATCAGGAAGGAATCCTGTTAAACAGCAACCTCGAACGTTACTCCGGGAAGTTAAACATGACTCAAAAGGCATTCAACGGCAGGCTGAATATCGACTATAATCTTGTGGCATCTCATACAGAGAACTTACGCCCGGGTATCAACTCGATCATAAGCGACATGCTCAGCTTGAATCCTACCATTCCGCCTTATACCAACGGTGAGCCTACCCTGTTACCCACAAATGCCTTGAATCCATTGAAAAGATATCAGATCTTCAGTGACAACGCCATCAATAACCGTATTTTGGCGAGCATTTCACCATCGATAGAAATACTCGACGGCCTTGTTTATAAGCTCAACCTTGGTGTTGACTATTCCACAACAAACAGGGACCAGCAGTACGAACCCTATACGTCTGTTGTCAATGAGTCCAATGTTTCGAATGGGGCATTGTCCACGTCTCTTAGCTCAAATACCAATAAACTGGTAGAAAATACCCTTACCTACAATTGGCATAAGGACGTTCACAACGTTACGCTATTGGCAGGACATTCCTATCAAAGCTTTTTGGAGGAAAACAGAACCTTTAATTACGCCGGGTTCGCCAGTAACAATATCGAACCCAGGTACCAGGACCAAACCAGTTCAACTACCTATCCTACTACCGTGAATTCGTCCGCCGTTAAGAACGAGCTGCAGGGATACTTCGGAAGAGTCAATTATTCCTATGACGACAAGTATCTTTTTACGGCAACACTTCGTGCCGATGGATCCTCTAAGTTTGGAGAGAACAACAAGTATGGTTACTTCCCGTCCGTTGCTCTGGGATGGAACATCAGCCACGAAAATTTCATGAGCAACTCCCCTATCAGCAATCTGAAGTTGCGTGCAAGCTGGGGACAAACCGGTAATCAGGACATTCCCGCCAAGATCACCAAAGCCAGCTATTCGGAAGATCGGTTAATAACAGGCAATCAGAGCTATAGCACTTATCCCTTGGAACCCAACGCCAATTCAATTGCCGCCTACCCATACGGAATCGTCTTCACCCGTTTAGCAAACCCTGATCTGCAATGGGAGGTATCTACCCAATTTAACGTCGGCGTTGATTTCGCAATTCTTGATAATCGCCTGAGTGGTAGTGTGGACTATTTCAATAAAGAGTCGTCTAATATACTATTAGAAGTTACGCCTGCCGATCCCGTTCAGCCTACGGCTACCTACTGGACTAATATCCCGGATATGAAGATCCAAAACAACGGTATCGAGTTGTCTCTGGACTATAATGGCAATGCAGGCGGCAACTTCTCCTATAATATCGGCGGTAATATTACCTACATTCAAAACGAGGTAAAGGATTCGCCCTATGAGGTGTTGGCTACAGGCGGGGCCCAGGGTGCCGGGCAATCCGGTGCGACCATTAATGGCTATGTCAACGGTGAGCCAATAGGCGCATTCTATATGTTGCAGTTTGATGGCATTGGTTCCAACGGGCTCAACGCGTTCAGGGACATTAATGGAGATGGTGCAATACTGGACAATGACCGAAGCGTGGTAGGCAGCGCCATTCCAAAGGTTCTCTATGCTTATCACCTGAACTTTAAGTACAAGAATGTTGACCTCGGCCTTAACTTCAATGGCGTAACCGGAAACAAGATCTATAATCATACGGCCATGAGCCTGTTTACCAAGGCACAATTGGCTAAGTCCAACAATACAACGGACTTTGCTATTCAATACCCCAATGAGGCGACTTCCAATTCCAATACCGTATCCACACGCTATCTGGAGAATGGGTCTTTCATGAGATTGAATAACGCAACGCTGGGCTACAGGCTGTCCTCAGATAAGGTCGGATTGTCGAACGTATTCCAGAGTATCCGTGTGGCTGTGACGGGTCAAAACCTGTTCACAGTAACAGACTATTCCGGATTTGACCCTGAGATCAACACAGGATCAACTGTAGGTGGAGTTTCAACTTTTGGGATAGATTATTTTACCTACCCCAAGGCAAGAACATTTCTGGTCAGCCTTAACCTAACATTCTAGAAAAGGAAACGAACAGTTCTCTTCGTATCATTTACAAAAAGAAATCATGAAAAAGATTAGATTCAATAGAGCACTAACGCTCACTATATTTTTACTCACATTTTTCGGTTGTACCTCATTAGAGGAGGATATTCTTGATGAGTCTCTGACGGGCACCGGCGCGGCAGAAGTTGTAAGCGGATCGATAGCGCCCGTGTATGGTCTTCTCCGCCAGGTGTGGTTCCATACTGTTAATTTCGGACTTCAGGAGGTTGCTTCAGATGAGGCCATCCTTCCCTACCGTGGCGGTACAGACTGGTTTGATGGAGGCAAGTTCATTGCGGTTTATCAGCATCTTGTGACACCCGGCAATGCGCTCGTCGGGGATACCTGGACAAACATTACTTTATGTCTATCAAGGGCAGTACTTGCCGAGGAAAGATTAACGGCAGAAGTTGAAAATGGCAATCAGGATGCACAGCATGCACTGTATGAAATGATAGCCATGAAAGCATACCTCAACATGCTGGCACTCGACAATTGGGGTCTGGTCTTCAAAAAGGAACGTTCGGATGAGGTATCCGAAATTCTAAGAGGTCAAGACGCCATCGACTACGTTGAAGGTAAGCTTTTGTCTGTAGTGGATGTCATGAGTAATAACATCAACCCAGGCAGGCTCACCAAGGATGCCGTGAGCGGTTTGTTGGCGCGACTGTACCTGAATGCTGCAGTATATCGCAATCCCTATGGAACTCCTGACTTCAAGAAGGAAGATATGGACAAGGTTATCCAGTATACAAATAGTGTTATAACAGGGGTTCATGCATTGTCTCCTGAGTACTTCGACCTGTTCAGCGATGGCAATCATACAAACACTGAACTTGTATTTGCACTCGATCAAAGAGGTGTGCTTGAATCCGAACATAGCCGTTGGGCTTATTGGCCAATATCCGGGGACCAGGTTCCAAGGCCAGAATTTCCAAGCACAAGAGGGACCGATGCTACGGCTGCCACACCTGACTTTATTAAGACCTGGACGGACGCCTATGGCAACGTAGATCCAGCCGATGCAGATGCCCGATTTTTTAAGAGAAACACGATGATACCCGAAGAACTTAAAGATCTTACCGGGGTAACTCCAATGAATGATGCGGAGCATTACTACTGCATTGAGGCGCAGGATTTCGAAATGGACAGGGGAATACTTCGTGGAATTATTTGGGGACCCAGAAAAGATGCTGGAGGAAATATTATGACTTGCGGTGATGGAACGGTAAGGATATATCCCGTTATCAATAGAAGAACCAGTGGCGCAAACCTCCGGTATGTAGACCACACGCTTAAAGTTGATTTTACGGCTGATGGAAGTCTACACAACACAGGTCACCGGTTTTCGAAGTATCAGTTCAGCCATACTGCTACCAATTGCTGTTCTTACAGTAGCGTGGACGTTGTGTTGCTCCGGTTGGGCGAGATCTATTTGATGCGTGCAGAAGCGAAGTTGAGAAACGGTGACAATGCCGGAGCTTTGGCCGATGTCAATACACTACGAACTTCGAGAAACGCCCGCCCGGCACAGATTCCACAAGCATTGACTGCTATTGATCTCGATATTCTTTTCCGTGAATCGGGATTTGAGCTGTATTGGGAGGGACTGCGGAGAAACTATCAAATACGGTTCGGGAAGTACGAGGGAACCTGGACGGACAAGACCGATAGTGATGTGCACAAGAGACTGTTCCCGATCCCGCAGAAGGCTATGGACGGGGCGTCAAGTGAAGAAGGCTTCCTGGTCCAAAATGCGGGATATTAAGATACCGTCTTTTACATTTAGCGTTTTACATTGGACATTATAACCGCAAAATGTAAAACACTAAATGTAAAATGTAAAAGTCGGCGCTCCGATCGGAACTTTGAAAGGATATCAAATGTCAGCCCTTTAGTGAAGCTGACTAATCATACAGGTTGAAGGCTACATTACAGCTTTCGACCTTTTTTTAACTTCTAATAATTCAACCCATGAATCTCCTACATAGGCACCTCACGCTAACGGTACTTGTTTGCCTGTCATTTACCGCTCTGAAAGGCCAGGACCTTAAAATGAACCAAACACAGGTCATCGGCAGCCATAACAGTTACAAGATCGGTATTGAAAAGCCTTTACTGGACTTGATCATATCCGACCGTCCGCAAGCAATAGCATTAGACTATACACACATTCCAATAACGGAACAATTGGATTTAGGCCTTCGAGGGCTGGAGATCGATGTGCTTTATGATCCCGAGGGAGGCCGATTTTCGCATCCGCAAGGACTGGAAATGCTCAGCGCGAAGGGAGTGGAGGCTAAACCTTACAACGCGGAGGCCATGAAGGATCCTGGTTTCAAGGTGCTTCACGTACCGGATATCGATTTCAGGAGCCATTGTCAGACATTCAAAGGATGTCTGACTGATATTAAAAACTGGTCAAAATCGCATAGCGATCATTTGCCGGTCATCATTACGATAAATCCCAAGACCTCGGGACTTGACAGGCCTGGGTTTGCAAAAGTTCTACCTTTTGATAAAAATGTACTGGATGCACTGGACAAGGAAATTCTTGAAATTCTTAAAGCTGATGAATTGATTACGCCGAAACAGGTAAAAGGAAAACAGAAAACACTACGCAAAGCAATCGTGGATAAAGGGTGGCCAGACCTAACGAAAGCGAGAGGAAAAATACTTTTCGTGTTCGATGCGGGTAAGGACCTTACGGAATTGTACGTGAGCGGTGATGAGGACTACGCAAGACCCATGTTTCCCAATGCGGATGTAGACAATCCACATGCTGCCTTTTTCATCATGAACGATCCTGTCAAGCAGGAAAACAAAATTGCTGAATTGGTGAGAGAGGGATTTATGGTACGAACGCGTTCTGATGCCGATACCAGGGAGGCGAGGACGGGAGATAAGTCCAGGTTTGAAGCGGCCATTCGGTCAGGCGCGCAGGTGATCACGACGGATTACTATCTGAAATCCTTGAGTCCGAACAAAGACTTTGAAATTGGGTTTGATGGGAAATACAGTCAGTGCAACCCGGTGATTGTGAAGGCGTCGCCATGCGAGCTAAGGTAATCTGCCGTCGGGCAGTCTCGGTCCCGTAAGCATCACATATGTGATCCCTACGAGTCAGGATGAACAGACTAAGCAGCGTAAAGCACGTAAAATCTGGCTCGTACGTCGAAAGATCGATAGCTCCATTGTTTACCCGAGACAAAGACTACGAATGATATATCCCCACCGAGCTATTCCGCTTTTAACGAAACAGCCGGACTTGTTGCCGCCGACTTTAGCGTAACGAAAATAATTGTCAAAAGCGAAATCACCAGCAGCAGCATCGGCGGGAAAACAAACATTTGCCATTCATATCCGACGTGAAAGGCAAAGTTGTCGAGCCACTTGCTTATCCCTAATATGATCACCGGAAGCGATATTCCGTATGCAATGACAAGCAGCCAAAACGAATCCTTTGAAAACAGAAATAAAATTCCGCCGATCGACGAGCCAAGCACTCTTCTGATGCCGATCTCCTTGATCCGTTGCGACACGCTGAAGATTCCAAGACCTAACAATCCCAATGAAGAAATAATGATCGCGAGAATCGTGAACACACCGAATATGCTGGCAAACTGTACATCGTTCTTGTATTGGTTGTTGAAATGATCATCGAGGAAAAAATATTCATAGGCACTGTTGGGGAACGCATCTGAGAATAATTTACCGACCTGACTGATCATCGCCGACGCTTCTGATTCCCGGACATCAATCTTTATGGAGAAGTAGGGCCAAAAGTCGTTCATCGGGTAATAATATATGATAGGCTGATATTTCTCGCGAAGTGATAATTGATTGTGATTGCTGATCACAGCCGTGATCTCTCCGACGAATTTCCGGCCCTGCTCAAAAACAACCTTTTCATGGATCGCATCTTCGGGTTTCTTAAAACCCAGGCTTTGAGCCAAAGCTTCGTTGATCATAATCCGGTTCGAGGCTCCTGATATCAGATATCCATCGTCCGTAATAATCGTTGGTTGATTCGGGTCTACATCCCTCGGGACATAGATAAACTTGTCCTGTTCCGTCAGATTTCTTCCCGCCAGGATCTTTATTCCATACGTGGAGAAAAAGTTCTCATCCGTATTGATAAAAAACGTGCCGACGTTGCCGGATTCATCTTGCGTAACACGACGAACATTGTTCCGTTCAGCTATAACGTGACCCGGAACTTCGGTAGACCCTGCAAGCTGTTTTACCTGCGGCAATTGCCGCACGGAATTCACAAATTGATTTACATGCCTTCCATAGGTTGAGTCACCTATCGGAGACGCGCGTACGATAAGCATCTGTTCCTTGTCATATCCGAGATCCTGTTTTTGCATAAAGTTCATTTGCGTGGTCATCGTAACCGTTCCCGCTACCAGGAACATCGACAACACATATTGAAATACGACCATACCTTTACGCAACAACGTGCCTTTGCCCGACCTGATAAACCTCCCTTTCAGAACAATGGCGGGGTTAAAGGATGATAATACCAATGCGGGATAAAACCCAACAATCGCGATACCGACCAGCAACGTCAGCACTACCGTAACCCAGAAAGATGGTGTATAAAAAGTACCGGACGCAATCAGCGTCTGAGAAAAATTCCGGCCTATAAGAGATTCGAAATAAGGAGTTACCATTACGGTAATGATCGCAGCCAGCACGATGGAAAATATATTCACCAGGAATGCATCGAAGAAGAACTGCGTCATCAACTGGATCCGCGATGCTCCGGATACTTTTCGCAATCCGACTTCCTTCGACCGCTCAAGTGCCTTTGCTGTAGAAAGATTTATATAGTTGATCCATGCAATGACGAGGATGAAAATCCCTAACATCGACAAGAAAAAAACTGTTCTTTCACTTCCGTTTGCACTTTGCTCTAGTGTATAGTTGGATTTCAAATGAATATCCGTGATCGGCTGAAGCCATATATGTGATTTGAACTTGTACTGCTCCCAGATCTTTGCCGAGTATTTTTCCATAAACGCCGGCAACTTCGCTTCCAGGTTACCGCGGCTTGCGCCCGGTTTCAACAACACATAGTTGTAAAACTCAGGCCATGACCATTCGTTATATCCCCAATTTGGTCCCAGCAAACTGGTAGACAGCAATACATCGAACTGCAGGTGGGAGTTTTCAGGCACTTCGACAACAGCCGTGACTTTCACTGGCATTCTGTTCAGCAATAATGTATTGCCAACGGCCGGTTTATTACCGAAATACTTTTTTGCTATCTCCTTCTTAAGTACCACTGACTTCATATCCGTCAACGCACTTGTATCCCCCTCAAGCAATGTAAATGAGAACATCGAGAGGAAGGATTTGTCGGCAAAGAATACGGCCTCTTCGTTAAAGGTTATTGGTCCATTGGGGTCGCTTTCGTAAGTAAATGTAGTGGCGGCGCCGAAAAACTGGGATGCCCGCATCAGTCTGGCGAAGTCTTCAACCTCAGGAAAGTCAGCCTTCATGGCTGGACCAATGGACGGGTGACTGGTGGCGGATGGTCCGGCTGCAAGTGCACCGCCGTATTGAATCGGCACGCGATAAAGCCGCGATGCGTTCGTGTGAAATAGGTCATAGCTTCGTTCCGCCTGAATGTACTGATAGATCATAAACACGACGGCCATTCCGATGGCGAGTCCGATGATGTTGATGAAAGAGAATATTTTATTTCTCAGGAGGTTTCTCCAGGCGACGACCAGGTATGATTTGATCATGGTAGCTGAATTCTGTGAGTTGTTCGTACGGAGATGTTACGTTTGCCTCAATAGTTTAGTGTTGACCGGTAAATTTTCTGGGTAATTAAAGATAACATTTTTTGATTTGGCCGGCCCTGTAACCCGCTCAAGCACCCCTGACTGCCCGGCATTTGAAAGTTGAAAACAAATGCTCAATTTAACGTACTCCAAATGAACAGAGATCACCAATGAAATGCTTGTTGATACTTGTTACCATACTTGCAGGCACGACTGCAGCACGCGGGCAACTCACCGAGTACGCTGCCTCGGGCAAAGGATGGACACCATACAGTGAGCTGAGTTCGCTGGGTTTTTCCCGGGCAAGTTTGCAATACGTTGTCAATGAAAGCGACACGACATTTCTCCTGCTAATGTGGGATCAGCGTCCGGAAATAAAAAGCTATTTCTCTGTTAAATTCAGGAGCGATGGCAACACGCTCTCCAGCCTGTACGGCATACTGTTGTCGTTTTTTGAGAAAGATAACTGGCGCAATAGAGACTATATCCGTGTTTTCCGCCTAGGCGATGAAAAAGTATCTGTTTACAGATCGGCAATGATTGAATCAAAGGCTATTATTTTCTCCACGGATAAAGGAAGAATTCAATTTACAAAAAGAGAGGTGGAGAAGCTGTTTGGCACGAAGTGAGCTCACTAAATTTTTACTTCAGGACTGAGTTGAGCGGCTGTTTATTTCTCAATTGCATGGAGGGAAGCTTATCTATCGGGAGCCAAGGTTTAACCCTTCTGTAGAACATTCCGGGCACCATCGTTTTGTTTATTCCCCAACGCACCACAACAGTGGTTTCCACCGCTTTTCTTTGTAGTCGAAATAACGCCCGGCTTACCGCTCATCCGTTCGTGACCTGCAAGGCATGCCTTTTGGATAAGGTTAAAAAAAGACAAGCGATGAAATTCAATAATTTATTCACAGCTGCACTTATAGTAAGTGCTTCTGCCGCTGCTTTTGCACAACAGGATACGACGCGCGCAGCACCACAAGCTCAGTCGCAGAGTCAACAGCCTCAGTCACCCAATCAGCAACCCAGCGAGCAGTTCAATGTAAAAGAGTATTCGGAGGTGCAATCGTCCGGTGTGCCAGCCTCACTTCGAACCACGCTGCAAGGCGACCAGGATATGGTCCCTTTCTTTTTCCGCCGGGGCCGATATCAGTGTCCCCGAATTTGGCTGTTGACTAATGTTTCTCTCGCCCGCGCCGGCGAAGAGGCATTCATCCTAAGGTTCTGACTCTTCAAAATTATTCTTGTACATCACCTCTCCTTCCAGGCTCGCCAATTCAACTGCCTCCACTTCCACTAACCCGTTTGAAATGTATCCAAGGCCAGTCAGATATTTAGTGTCTGTAGTGAAGCGTGCTGTATACACAACCTTATCATTTATCTTAATCGTAACTACTTTATTGTTCACAGCTATTTCTATGTCCGTCCATTGACTCACATCAAATGATATCGGCAGCAGATCATTATCCTTTCCACGAAATACCTGCTCACCAAATGTCATAAACGCCTCGTGTGCACACCCCTTTGTCGTGCTCCTCATAATCATAAATGACCTCTGGCAGTAAAGCTCCAGCTCTATGTATGGACAAGTGCTTGATCTTACTTCCTTCATACGTACCCGGGTTTTGAACCTGAAATTATCACTGGGTACATCCATTTGACCGGGGAAATAGACGTAATGGTACCGTTTGTCTTTGCTGATATCAATTCGGTTCTCCAGCAGTTGGTTAACCCCCAGGCCAAGGCTGCCATGATCAGTGGAACGGTCTGTCCTGATATACTCGGGTGTATACTTTGGAACATTATCTATGGCATAAAAGAACCAGCGGTCCGTTGGTATACTGACATCAACTTCCCGGATTGCCGAGTCGTTGGCAATGAGTTTTGCAATGTGATAACCAGGTTCGTAGTATATGTCGGTGAGCGTGTATTTATTCTTGTAAATTCTTACCCTGCGATTAACATCCCAGGACTGCTGAATAAAAAAGCTGTCGGCCTCAACCGAGTCAACATTGTAACTAAACACTACTGAATTGGGGATATCATTCGAAGTGTTCTTCTTAAAGGAGAACGTTGCTTTCTCCGCATGTTCGACAGGTGCTTTAGTGGCGCCAAAAAAATAAAAACCGGCAATGACAACGAGTGCGAGCGGTATCGATAAATATTTAAAGGTCGATTTAGTGCGGACTCTTTTTGCAGGCTCGATTGCCGGCTCACGTGCAGGCGTATCTACGTGCACGTTCCTGAGTT
>DATHKA010000029.1:0-3368 GCA_035489615.1 Chryseolinea sp. | reverse complement strand
CCTTTTTGTCATAGCCCTGGAAATGCATGAAGGAGTAATTCTCGCGAAACAGTCCCGGAACTCTCCTCGTTGCCAGCATTATTGCCTCAATCGCCACGGTGCCCGAACCGCACATGGGGTTAACGAATGGCGACTTTCGGTCCCATTTGGACGCGAGTAGCGTGGCCGTTGCAAGGCCTTCTAACATCGGGGCCTTTCCTGGTATCTTCCGATAGCCATGCTTTGCCAACGAATCTCCCGACGAATCAATAAAAATTTCCGCATTCTCGCCTTTCCAGAAGAGATAGATCACTGCGCCCGACAACTCAGAGCCGGAGTCGGGTCTGCGCCCATTCACGCGCGACATGCGGTCGACGATCGCATCCTTTACCCGCACGTTCGCGAACATGCTGTTGTTGATGGTGGGATGATCGACATTGCTCGTAACTGAAAAGTAGCTGTCCGCACCCAGCAGCGTCTCCCACGGAATGTCCAGAAGGTTGCGATAAATATCGTCCGGATGATCGGCGCGAAATGAATGCAAGGCATAGTGGACCTGGCTCGCGCATCGAAGGTTCAGGTTGAGTGGCACGCAGTCGTTTAAGGTCGCCCGCAACGTCAGCCCTGTCTGAAAAACACTGTCAGGCACATATCCTAACGCACGAACCTCGGCCTCCAGATAGGGTGCAAGGCGCTTGCTGCACGTAATCACAACTTTCGAAGGGGAAATAAATGGTGTGATACTCATACGGATAAATTGGTCCTCGGTCCTAAGTTGTTGTTTGTGCTAAAGTACTTAAAGTCCTATGGACAACTCAGGACTAACGACTAATGTCTAACTACCTGACAAAAGCTATCTCTTTCATTCCAAATTTCGCCTCAGCTTTCGCCTCAGCCTGCCCTATTGAAATACGAAGTTGCCCGGCATCATCTATTCCCAAGATCGATCCTTCGAACACGCCGCGGTCCGGAGACTTGAACTGATGAAGCACATTCGCCCAGTATAGACGAGACTCGTATTCGCGCACTAATTTTTCTTTATTACCCTGCCTCACCTGCAGGTAACGGGCCTCTACAAAGCCCACTAAATGACCCAGGCAATCATCGAGCAGATAAGTCTTACCGGTCTCCCACGATAATGAAGTAGCCGACGAGATAGGGAAGGTTTTCTGATTGATATTCAACCCGATACCCATCACGGACCAAACCAATTGATTACCCCGAATCTGAGACTCCACAAGAATTCCGCAGACCTTTTTATTTTCTATGTAAACATCGTTCGGCCACTTCACCGATACGTGGCGGCATCCGTCATCCTCAAGAAAGTCTGCAACCGCAAGGGCCGTACACACGTTCAGCAGGAACTGGTTGGCGATTGCCAGGAACGCCGGCTTAACGATAACAGAAAACGTCAGGTTCTCTCCTGGCGCTGCATTCCAGACATTACCACGCTGTCCGCGGCCGGCGGTTTGATTATCGGTGATGATGATTGTGCCGTCTGACGGAGGAGGCAACTGCTGACAACGATCGAGTGCGAAGCTGTTTGTGGAGTGACATTCCGGCATGAAAACCAATTCGTTACCCATGAAAAGCGAATTGGCAGGGATTTTATACAAAGTATTTTGATTAATTTTGTGGGTTAAACGTAAAGCATTAAAGATTAATGGCCAAAAAAAGAAAGGGAGCCAGTTCGGAAAAGCTAAGTGATGTCATCGTAAAGGGAATGCAGGAGAAAAAGGCCACAGATATTGTCGTGATGGACCTTCGAAAAATAAAAAATGCAGTAGCCGACTTTTTTGTGATATGCTCCGGGAATTCTGATAAGCAACTGGACGCTATATCCGACTCTATCGACGCCGAGGTAGCCAAGACTTTAAAAGAAAACCCCTGGCATACTGAGGGCAAAAGCAATAAAGAGTGGATGTTACTCGACTATATAGATGTTGTGGCTCACGTATTCAAAAAAGATAAGCGCGAATTTTACGCACTGGAACGTCTCTGGGGCGACGCTGAAATCCGTGAAATCGAGTAAGACCAGATCTGCGCCGACATCGCTCAACACCCTACTAACCAGTGTTTTAAATAGACTGAACTAAATTTTTGATTAAAAACTAGAAATGGCTGACAAGAAAGATAATAACAAGCCGCTGCTGCCGACGAAGCCGCCCCGGGGTAACTACCAGATTTGGGTTATCCTGGCGTCCATCGCCGTCATCTTAGGGGTCATGTACTTCAGCAACTCAAGCAATTTGACGGACCTGGATTACGATGATTTCAAAGGGATGGTAAAGGCGGGCGACGTGCGTCGGGTGGTACTGGTGCAGAATCGTAAGTTCGTAGAAGTAACGCTCAAAACCGAGGCGTTGCAGAACGCCAAATATAAGGACCGCCTGAATCAGGGAACCTTTGGATCCAACAGCTCATCCGGACCTCACTTTGTGATGAAGGTGGTCGACTCCGGTAACTTCGATCAGGAGTTCCGTTTGTTCCGAGACAAGCTCCCCGGCGACCAATCGCCCGAGTACAAGACTGAAGACCGCGAAGACTACTTCCAGGTCTTTATTCAGTGGGGATTCCTTTTCCTGTTGCTGTTTGGCTTCTGGATGCTGATGCGCCGCATGACTGGCGGTGCAGGCCCGGGTGGTCAGATATTCAACATTGGCAAGTCAAAAGCTGCTCTCTTTGATGCGGAAAGCAAGGTGAAGATCACTTTTGCCGATGTCGCAGGCCTCGATGAGGCGAAGGAGGAAGTAAAAGAGATTGTGGACTTTTTGAAGACCCCTAGCAAGTTTACACGGTTGGGAGGAAAAATCCCCAAAGGTGCCCTGCTGGTAGGCCCTCCCGGTACCGGTAAAACGCTGTTGGCCAAAGCCGTTGCCGGCGAAGCGGGCGTTCCTTTCTTTTCGCTGTCGGGTTCCGATTTCGTAGAAATGTTCGTCGGCGTCGGTGCCGCCCGTGTGCGCGACCTGTTCAAGCAGGCGAAGGAAAAAGCTCCTTGTATTGTCTTCATCGATGAAATTGACGCTATCGGGCGTTCACGCGGACGTGGACAGTTGCCTGGTGCCAACGACGAACGCGAAAACACGTTGAACTCATTACTGGTGGAGATGGATGGCTTTGCCACCGATTCAGGTGTCATTATCCTGGCTGCCACCAACCGCCCTGACGTACTGGATTCAGCGCTGCTGCGTCCCGGTCGTTTCGATCGTCAAATCAGTATTGATAAACCCGATATCGTAGGCCGCGAGGCTATCTTCAAGGTGCATTTGAAACCGATCAAGCTCGATCCAACGGTGGATGTGAAGAAGATCGCTGCTCAGACACCGGGATTTGCCGGCGCCGAAATTGCCAACGTCTGTAATGAGGCTGCGCTTATCGCCGCCCGCCGC